>JAQGNM010000141.1 GCA_028291845.1 Massilia sp.
TCGACAGCTTTTCGCCATCGGCGCCTAGGATCATCGGCAGGTGGCCGTACTTCGGCAAGGGCGCGCCGATGGCATTCAAAATATTGATCTGGCGCGGGGTGTTGTTGACGTGGTCGTCGCCGCGCAACACGTGGGTAATCTGCATGTCCCAGTCGTCGACGGCGACGCAGAAATTATAGGTGGGGGTGCCATCCGGACGGGCAATAACGAGATCGTCCATTTCCTTGTTGGCGATGGTGATGGTGCCCTTGACGACATCGTCCCAGCTCACTTCGCCATCGAGCGGATTCTTGAAGCGCACCACCGGAGTGCGCCCTTCCGGGACTGGCGGCAATGTCTTGCCCTCCTCCGGACGCCAGGTGCCGTCGTAACGGGGTTTCTCGCCCGCCGCACGCATGCGCTCGCGCATGGCCTCGACTTCTTCCGGCGAGGAATAGCACAGGTACGCCGTGCCCGCGTCCAACATCTGCCTGATCACTTCGCGATAACGGTCCATGCGCTGCATCTGATAGAACGGACCTTCATCGTGATGCAGGCCAAGCCACTCCATGCCGTCGATGATCGCCTGCACCGCTTCCGGCGTCGAGCGCTCCAGGTCGGTGTCTTCGATACGCAAAATAAACGTGCCGCCGAAGTGGCGGGCGAATGCCCAGCTATACAAGGCGGTGCGGGCACCGCCGAGGTGGAGGTAGCCGGTCGGGCTGGGAGCGAAACGGGTGCGGACGACTGTCATGGCGATTTTGAATTGGATCTGAAAATGGCCATTTTACAGACTTGCGCAGCAGAGGGGTCTGGCGCCGCGCCGCTTGACCCCGTTTTCCTCCGCCAATTCACTTGACGCTATCACTGGCCTCCGACTTGCGTAGCAGGGGGGTCTGGCGCCGCGCCGCCTGACCCCATTTTTATCCGCCAATCCACTTTGACGCTATCGATAGCCTCCGACTTCGAGCGTCACCGAGCAAAATGCGCCTTCGCTTTTGAAGGTGCGCTTTCATCGTTGAGTAGTGGTCGATAACGACCTCGGCCGTTGGAAACCGCACAGCGCCGCTCGCAGGAAGCCCTCGGCGCTGGCGATGCGCCCCATATCGATGGCCCAGCGCCAGCCGAGATAATTGTCCAAATAGCGTGTGGCAACGCCGTTAAAATGGCGCAGCCAGCTTTTAAAGCGGCTGTGATAGGCGTTGACGTTCTGGACGTGAATGGCAAGCTTGCCGTGCATGCGCTTGCGCACGCCCTGGCGTAGATTGACCGCTTGGTGATCGATCCCCGCTCCCCGTGAAAATGCTCGATAAGCGGCATTGGCGTCGGTCACCAGCATCACGTCGCGCTGCAGCTTTGGCAGCAGGTGGGTATGCAATGCGCTGGCCTTGAGCACGCCGCGCCCGGCGATAAAATCGATGGTGGCGCCGCTGCGGTCGCGCGCGACCACGATATTGACCAATTGATCGGAGATGCCACCCTTGCCGGCGACCCCGCCGCGCTTTCTCGGTGCTCTCGTCAGCTGTTTTTTGCCTTTCTCCGACTCCAGCAAAAACGTCTCTTCAGCTTCGGCGATTCCCTGCAGGGAGGCCGGCCGGTCCAGCTTGGCCCACTGTAAAAAGCGGTGGCGCCACCGGAAGCTGGTATTGGGGTGAACGGCGACTTTTTCGGCTGCGCTCTTGACGGTGCAGGCGGCATCGCGCAGACAGTCGCAATAGGCCAGCCACTTGTGTTTCAGTCGCAGCCTCGCCAGCGGCGTGCCGGTCAAACCGTTAAATGTGCGGGCGCAATCGCGGCAACGATAACGCTGCAAGCCGCTGGCAAAGCCGTGCCGGCAAAAGCGACGGCTTGCGCAACGCGGGCAAGACATGTGCTCGCGGGCGAGTCGGTCGATAATGGCGGCGACAGGCGACCCATTGACCAGTTCCGACATGAAGCAGCACACGGCCAGGCGCTGCCGGGTGCTGCAGCGGCGCAGCCTGGCATACAGGTGCGGCAGATTCGGACGGCTGCGTTTACCACCACAGTTGCTTTTGGCCATGCTGTTCTCCATGCGAATGGATGAAACAGGTTTGACCTCAGCAGTTCAAATAGGTTCGATGGCGACCCACACTCAACGGTGAAAGCGGCTTCCAATCAAGCCCTCTCCCCTACTTCGGTCCCCGCCCCACCACCCGCGCGCTGTCGCCACTCTTCATCATATCCACCACCCGGCAATCGCCGCACATGCGCAAGCGGTCGAGGTGCCCGGCAAACGCCGGATGGCCGCCCATTTTCGCTACCATGTTGGTGATCATCTGCAAGCTGCCGAAGGGCTTGGAACAGCGGATGCAGCAGAACGGTGTCGACTCGTGCTTGACCACCGGCTTGTTCCAGGTATCGAGCAGCAGCAGGCGCGGTTCCAGCACGATGGCGTCTTCCGGGCAGGTGGTTTCGCACAGGCCGCATTGCACGCAGTTTTTCTCGACGAAACGCAGTTGCGGCACGGTGGTGCTGTCCATCAAGGCTGACGATGGGCACGCGCCCACGCAAGCCATGCACAGGCTGCATTTATTCGTATCGACACGCACATTGCCGAACGGGCTGCCGGCCGGCAGCGCGATCACCTCGGCCTTGACCGGCGCATGCGCGGCCAGGTGGGTCAGCGCCAAATCCAGCGTGTTCCGCTTGTCGGCCATGACGTGAAAGCCGGCGCCGGGGATCAGCGCTGGCGCCGGCGCGGCGGCCGGCCGGTCCAGGTTCGACGCCAGGCCGGCGACATCGGCCACCTGTAGCAGACGGCAGTGCAAGGCCGAAAATCCCATGCCGTCGAGCACCGTGTTGGCGATCTCCATCTGCGCCGCGACGGCGGCGCGGTATTGCGGCGCCTCCTCTTGCGTCATCAACACGGCAATCTCGCCGGCGCCGTAGGCAAAGGCGGCCAGCCAGACGTCGATGCCGACCGAGGCCGTGTGCTCGATCTCGATAGGAATCACGTGGGCCGGCACCGCGCCGGCGGCGGCTTCCAGCTCGCCGATCAGCGCCTTGCCGTGTTTGCCGCTGTGGAACAGCAGCGACGGCGCGCCGCCGCCGGCTTCACGATATGCCTTGACCAGCACCCGCAGGCGATCGCCGGTGTACGTCGCGCTCGGGTAGGCGTAGCTGAGCGCGCCGGTCGGGCACACCGTGCCGCAGGCGCCGCAGCCGGCGCACAGGTTCGGGTTGACGAATACCTTGTCGCCGCGGCCACTGATTGCCTCCGCCGAACAGATGTCGATGCAGGCGTTGCAGCCGATCAGCTTGTTGCGGCTGTGGGCGCACAGGCGTTCTTTATAAGTGAAATATTTCGGCTTTTCGAATTCGCCGATCATGTCGGCCATTTCGCGCACGGCATCGGCGCGCGCGGCCGTGTCGAAGCCGAGAGCAAAATAGCCGGGCGGCTTCTCGTGCCTGGCGATGACGGGTGTCGCGGACAAGTCGAGCACCAGGTCGAAGGTGCCGCGCTGCACGTCGCCGCCCTCGTCCCACACGGCGTCGAACGCACCGAGCCAGCCGTCCACGTGCACCCGTTGCACGCGGTGCACCGGATACAAGCGCGGTGGTTCGACCGCGGGGGCGGCATCGAGCAGCAACACCGTCAGCGGCAATTGCGAGAACAGGCCCTCGGCCCACGGCGCGACGTCGGCCGCGGCGCCGATCATCAGGGTGCGGCCGGTAGACTGGTAGCTGATGGAGGAAACGGGATCGGGATCGGGCAAGGCCGCCGCGGCGGCCAGCGCGGCGGTTTTTGCGCGCGCCGGATAAAACATTACTTCGACTGAGTTCATGCAACTTCCTGATCGGGAGCCGGAGGTGGGACTACCGGCTCGGGGGTGTCTGATGGTGGTTCGATGGTTGCCGCGGCTGGTGTTTCCGCGTCCGGGGCAAGCAGCAGTGCGTCGACTTTTTCGATGACTTCATCGAGCCTGGCAAAGATGTTCTTGTTGTGCGTCATTTCGGCCAGCATGTCGGCCGACACCGGGCTGGGGATGGTGTAGTCGCCCATGTAGATGTCGAGGCCGTCGTGGCCGTGGAAATGCGGGTCGGCGAATAACTTTTTCATGGCCAGGCGGCGCACCGCGGCGTCGACGTTCTTGCCGACGAAGTTGGAAAAGTCGGAGTCGCTGGTCAGGGCGGCGGCGTCGGCGATGGTGGGAGGTGGCGGTGGAGCTTGCTCCGGCTGGTTTAAAGCGGGGGACAGGCCCGCAGGGCCAGTCCCCGGTGCTGACGGCGCCGCTGGTTTTTCAGCCTCGGCAAGGGGCGCCTCTTCCGGTTGCGCCTTCAGGCGCGACCAGCGTTTGAGAAATCCTTCGGCGGCCATGTCAGGTCCTGGCGCGCTTGCCGTGGCGCTGTTCGCCGCCGGGGGCGCGCGGGGTGTAGTGCTGGCGCAGGTACTCACCCAGCCAGCCATGGATTTCCGCCGGCATGGCGACGCCGTCGGCCGCTTCGCCGGAATCGAACATGCGGGTGCCTTCGACATAACTGACCGAGGCGCGCAGCGGCATCGCCATGCCGTCCTGCATGCGCCACATGACGAACACCTTCGATTCGGGGGCCAGCCAGTTCTCGTGGTAGCCCTCGTTCTCATCAGGGAATAATTCAAGCGTCAGGCCGGACACCAGCCAGGACTGGCGATCGCTGTGTTCGCTCAAGGATTGAACAGGCGGCAAGCCGCCACGGTCGGCCATCACGGCGACCGCCGCCCAGGCTTCGTCCGCCCAGCGGTGTTGCAGCACCCGCCGCTGCATCACGATGGCAACCGGCAGGCTGGCAAGCGGCTTCAAGCGTTCACCCTCACTTGACCGTCTTGACAGCGGCCGCCGGTGGCGACGGCGCCGGTTTGACGTCCTTGCTCGGAGCCGCCGTGCCCGCTTTTTCGCTGGTCTTGGGGGCGGCCGCGCCTGCCGCCGTCAGCTTGCCGTCGGGCTGGCCGGCCGGGCCGGTTTCCTTGGCCGGCATTGTCACCGCTACCACCGGCGCGGCGATCGGCGTCGGCGGGTGGATGGTCAGGCCCTTGGCCTTGGCGTTGCCGCGCCAGCGCTCGCTCAGTGTGTCCATCGAGGCGAGCAGAGACTCCTTGTCCTTGGCCGCCTGCGCATCGGCGGCGGCCTTCTTGGCCGCTTGCGCCTGCGCCTCGGCAGGGGTCGGCGGCGGCAAGGTGGCGCCGGCGAAGGCGCAGGCGCCGCTCAGCAACAGTGCGCCCAGCCGGTGCATATTCGATAATGTCTTCATATCCCCTCCTATTGCCCGTTCGGGGTGGTCTTGGCCGCCGGCGGCGCTGTGTTGCCCGATGGACCATGGCCCGATTCGGCCACCGCGCCCGCCGTGGCGGTGCCGCCGGTCGTGCCGCCGGAGCCGCCGGCGTGGTACGGCGTGCCGCCGGCGTAGCTGCCGTCGGTGGCCTTGTTGTGGCTGGCGATGACTTCGCCGCTGGTGCCGCCGCCGGCGGTGATCATGCCGGGCATCTTGGTTTGACGCTGGCCGTACTGGTTTTCACGCGAGCAGCCGCTGGCCAGCAGCGCGGTCACAACGATCAATAATGCGATTTTCATACACGCCCCCGATTATCTGGCGCCGGGCTCGACGGTGGCGGCGCCTGCCGCGCGACCTTGTCGTACCACAGGCGGTGGTGGGATTTGGCCCAGGTGACATCGACCGTGCCGTGCTTCATCGCCTCGTAGGCGCCGGGCGTGCCCAGGGTGCCGAGGTAGATGTGGCCCATCGAGCCGAAAATGTACAGCGCGGCGCCGCCGATGTGCAGGTAGTTGGCGATTTGCAGCACGTAGCGGGTCTGGCCGAAATTGGTGAAGTCGAGCACCAGGCCGGAGACCGACATCACCAGGCCCAGCAATACCACGCCGCCCCAGAACCACAGCTTTTCGCCGGCATTGAAATAGTCGGCGTCCGGGTGCTTGTGATTGACCAGGCCGCCCAGTTGCTTCATCCACGGCCAGTCCCATCTGCGGAAGAAATTGTCTTTCACGAAGGTGATGAACATCACCACCGAGCAGACGATGAACAGCGGCCCGACAAAGTTGTGCACATACTTGGAAATGATCGCCACCCAGGCAAAGGCGTCATGCCCCAGCCACGGCAGGATGATCTTTTTGCCGAACATGATGGTCAAGCCGGTCAGGGCCAGCGCGATAAAACTGTAGGCGGTCCACCAGTGCACCAGCCGCTGCCAGCGCGAAAAGCGCTCGATGCGGCGGCCCGACGGCGGCTCCTCGGTACGGGCCGGGCCGACCGCGAAATAAAAACCAAAGATGATCAAGGGCGTTACCAGCAGCAGCGCGCCGGTGGCCATGGCGATCGGGCCGTTGCGCAGGATGCGCCAAGTGTTGCCGCCCCGCTGCAGCAGCACGTTGCCCTCGGTGTCGTCGTAGGCGCCCAGGTAATGGCGGTCCATGTGCACCTTGCCGGAGGCGGTCGAGCCGAAACCCGGTTCCGGGTCATGCTGCTCGGTCTGCATGATGGTCTGCTCTTCGGCATACGCCGGCTTGGCCGATTTATTCGGCACTTCGGCCATTGCCGAGCCCGCCACCAGCAGCGCGCAGCACAGCGTCGTCAGGAGTTTCTGAAAGCTCATTTTCAAATACATTAAACGCATCGCAGCCGCCTTTCAGGGATTGGCCCGGTTATATTCGTTCTGGGTACTGGCGCGCGCGGTGATCGCCTTTTTCCAGGCCGCATTGTCGCCACGGAAGGTGGTGTCGGCCACGCGGTTGTCGCGCTTGCCGGCATACTGCCCGTTGACATACGGCGGATGCTGGTCGACCTCGAGGCAGCCGGCAAGCAGCACGCCCAGCACGGCCAGCGCCACGCAGTTCAGCTTGCTCATGATGGCTTCCTCCCGCCGTTCTGGGTCTCGTTCAACTGGTTCACCCGTGGCACCTCGGGACGCTCGCCGGGCGTGGGTTTGCGCTTGCTGCGATCGTAGGCAATTTCCCAGCCCCACAATTCAGGACCATAGCCGCGCGTGTCGACGCGCTGTTTATAGATGTCGGCGATGACGTTGGCGTCGCCGGCCAGCAAGGCCTTGGTGCTGCATTGCTCGGCGCAGGCCGGCAACTTGCCTTCGGAAATGCGGTTGCGGCCGTATTTCTTGAATTCCGCTTCCGACTGGTCCGCTTCCGGGCCGCCGTTGCAGAAAGTGCACTTGTCCATCTTGCCGCGATGGTTGAACAGGCCAGACTCCGGAAACTGCGGCGCGCCGAACGGACAGGCGTACGAGCAGTAACCGCAGCCGATGCACTGGTCCTTGTTGTGCAGGACGATGCCGTCTTCCGTGTGATAGATGCAATTGGTCGGGCACACGTCCAGGCACGGTGCGTCGGTGCAATGCATGCAGGCGACCGAGATCGAGTGCTCGCCCGGCAGGCCGTCATCGACGGTGACGACGCGGCGGCGGTTGACGCCCCACGGTGTTTCGTTTTCATTCTTGCAGGCGGTCACACAGCCATTGCAATCGATGCAGCGCTCCACATCGCAGATGAATTTCATTCGAGCTTGCATGGCACTTCCTTCTTAGGTTCGAGCTTGTTCAAATACGTGCCAGGCGGCACAGCGACACCTTGGTTTCCTGCATCATCGTCACGGCGTCGTAGCCATAGCTCCAGCCCGTGTTGACGGCCTCGCCGCGCACGATCGGCGCCGCCCCTTCCGGATAGTGCTTGAGCAAATCTTCGCCCATCCACCAGCCGCCAAAGTGGAACGGCATCCATACCAGCCCCGGCGGCACGCGCGCGGTCACCAGCGCTTTCACCTTCAGACGCGCCCCGGTCGGCGTTTCGACGTGGATGTAGTGATCGGTGACGGCGCCGACATTTTTCGCGTCCTGCGGGTTGATCTCGATGAACATGTCCTGCTGCAGTTCGGCCAGCCACGGATTGGACCGGGTTTCGTCGCCGCCGCCCTCGTACTCGACCAGGCGGCCCGAGGTCATGATCAAAGGGTAATCCTTCGAATAATCGACCGCCTGCACCGATTTGTACAAGGTCGGAATACGCCAGAAATTGGCTTTGTCCTCGTAAGTCGGGTATTGCGCCACCAGGTCGCGCCGTGGCGACAGCAATGGTTCGCGATGGACCGGCACCGGATCGGGGAAATTCCACACATTGCAGCGCGCCTTGGCGTTGCCGTACGGCGCGCAACCATGCGCCATGGCGACCCGGATGATGCCGCCCGAAGCGTCGGTCTTCCAGTTCTTGCCCTCGGCCTGCAGCTGTTCTTCCGGCGTCAGGTCGGACCACCAGCCCAGCTTTTTCAGGAACACGTGGTCGAACTCCGGGTAGCCGGTGTCGATTTCGCTGTCCTTGGGGGCCGAGCCGTCCGCCGCCAGCAGCGATTCGCCATTGTGGTCGACGCCCCAGTTGGCGCGGAACGGCATGCCGCCTTCCATCACCGGCTTGTCGATGTTGTACAGGATCGGCGAGCCGGGGTGCTTCATTTCGGGCGTGCCCCAGCACGGCCACGGCAAGCCGTAATAATCGCCCGCGCACGGTCCCGACTCGGCCTTCAGGGTGGTCGGATCGAAGGTGTGCTTGTTGGCCGCATGCAGCTTGAGGCGCTCGGGCGAAGCGCCGCTGTAGCCGATGGTCCAGCAAGTGCGGTTGATTTCGCGCAGGATGTCCTCGATGACCGGCTCGTTATTGACCACCTTGATGTTCTTGCACAATTGCTCGGCAAATCCGAATTTCTTTGCGAACAAATACATGATCTCGTGGTCGGTTTTCGACTCGAACAAGGGCAGAATCACCCGTTCGCGCCACTGGATGCTGCGGTTCGAGGCGGTGACGGAACCTTGCGTTTCGAACTGCGTCGCCGCCGGCAACAGGTAGACGCCATCGGTGCGCCCGTGCATCGCCGCCGTCATGGTCGGATACGGGTCGATGACGACCAGGGTGTCGAGCTGCTTCATGGCCGCCACCATGTCCGGCAGGCGGGTCTGGCTGTTCGGCGCGTGGCCCCAGTAGATGACGGCGCGCAAATTGCTCGGCTGGTCGACGAACTGGTTCTTTTCCAGCACGCCGTCGAACCAGCGCGACACCACCATGCCCGGCTTTTCCATCAATTCCTTGGAACCGTAGCGCGACTTGATCCAGTCGTAGTCGACGCCCCAGGCGGTGGCGAAGAATTTCCAGGCCCCCTCTGCCAGGCCGTAGTAGCCGGGCAGCGAATCGGGATTCGGGCCGACGTCTGTAGCGCCCTGCACGTTATCGTGGCCGCGATAGATATTGGTGCCGCCACCGGACTTGCCGATGTTGCCCAGCGCCAGCTGCAAGATGCACAGCGCGCGGACATTGGCGGTGCCGACGTGGTGCTGGGTGATGCCCATGCACCAGACCACCGACGATGGCTTGTTCAGCGCCAGGGTTTCAGCGGCGGCGCGCACTTGCGCTTCAGGAATGCCGGTAACGTCGGCCACCTTGTCCGGCGTCCACTTCGCCACTTCCTTGCGCACCTCTTCCATGCCGTAGGTGCGCTGGTCGATATAGCTCTTGTCTTCCCAGCCGTTCTGGAAGATGTGCCACAACAGGCCCCATACCAGCGCAATGTCGGTGCCGGGGCGCACCCGCAGATACTGATGGGCGAAGCGCGCCGTACGGGTGAAGCGCGGGTCGACCACGACGATTTTCGCGCCCAGCTCTTTCGCATGCAGCGCGTGCAGCATGGAAATCGGGTGCGCTTCGGCCGGGTTGGAGCCGATGAACATCACCGCCTTGCTGTAGTGCAGGTCGTTGAAGGAATTGGTCATGGCGCCATACCCGAAGGTCTGGGCGACGCCGGCCACCGTGGTCGAGTGGCAGATGCGGGCCTGGTGATCGCAGTTGTTGGTGCCCCAGAACGCGGCCCACTTGCGCATCAGGTAAGCCTGCTCGTTGTTGTGCTTGGAGCCGCCGATCATCATGATCGAGTCCGGCCCAGCCTTCTGGCGCAGCGCCAGCAAGCGGTCGCCGACCTCGTCGATCGCCTGCTCCCAGGAGATGCGCACGTACTTGCCGGCCACCAGCTTCATCGGGTAGCGCAGGCGGTGCTCGCCGTGGCCGTGTTCGCGTACCGAGGCGCCCTTGGCGCAGTGGGCGCCCATATTGAAGGGCGAATCGAACGCCGGCTCCTGGCGGATCCAGACGCCGTTGCTGACCACCGCTTCCACCGAGCAGCCGACCGAGCAGTGGGTGCACACCGTGTGCTTGGTCACCGGCGCGGCGGCGGCGGCCACCGCGGCCTCGTCGGCCTGGGCGGTATCGATGACATTGAACGGCAAGTGGCGCGCCATGCCGGCGGCGCCGGCCGTCAAGCCTGCCCGCACCAGGAAGGAGCGGCGCTTGATGGTGGACGAGGCGGCGCGGGCCAGGCCCTGCCGCAGGGCCTTGCTGACGTCGCCAGTGGCCGATGAAACAGCCGGGGCGGCGCCGGTGGCGGATTTTTTAACGACGGGCATTGATGCGCTCCAATGAATTTACCAATATTTGGCAGTGCGGTAGTACTGGCGGATGTGTTCGGTCTCGTGATAGCCGGCCGGTTCGGCGGCAGCCGTCACCGCGGGCACCGCCACCGGGGCGACCGCCGCGCTCTCGCCGGCGACAGTGGCGAGCGTCGCCAGGGCGCCGGCGCCGCCTGCGGCACGCAAGAAGGAACGGCGGCGCGTATCGATGGCTGGTGCTGCTTTGTTGTCATCCATGGTCTTACCTCAAAAATTAAATGGTCAGGCGTCGTCTTCGGCGACCTGGAAAGCTTGCTGCTCAAGCGAAAAATAAGCGTCGAGCAAGTCCGCCACGCGGGCGTAAAACTGGGCGCCCTCGGCGCGCCGCAGGTGATTGGTACAGGCCAGATACCAGCTGGCGATGTGCGTCGCGAAAAATTCGTGCTGCTCATCGACGGCGCGCCGGCGAACGATCAACTGGCGCATGGTTTCGCACAGGGCGCCCAGGTGATCTTCCGTTTCGCGCACGCCGGGACGGCGCCCCAGGCCCAGCCGGGCCAGGTCGGCGCGCAGCAGCATCAAGGGTTTTTCGTGCAGGAAGCCAGCCAGATAGATCGAGCCGTGCGGGCTGACTTTCGGCGCGGCCGTGCTGACGAATAAATCATTGAATTCATCGACGACATGTTCCACTGGCAGCAGGCGCGCGGTCAGCGACAGCTTGTCCCAGGCCAGATCGAGCGGCGCATTGGCGTCGTTCGAGGCCAGGGCTTCGCTGCCTGCCAGGTCGGCCAGCAAGGCGCCATCGGGCGGTGCCAGCAGCAGGCGCGCCAGCAAACCATAGATATTCGCGCGCGCCTGGTCTTCCTGCGGCAAGGGCATGGCTAGCGGTACGAAACTTGTCTCGCGCCGCTGTTCGGTCCCATCTTGTTGCATCCGGTATTCCCCGATTGAGGTGTAGCAAAATTTTAGGCTTCAATTGTGAAGCTGTCCATGACTTAGGGATAAAGCTTTCAATCGTGCGCAGTCAATACACGAGAACAATTCTTATCGGCGCAGCAGCTGTATCGCCTGCGTGCCGGTCGCCCTGGCCCGCAATTGCCCGCAGCCGCCATCGACGTCCTGACCCGCCGAATCGCGCAGCTTCGTCAATATGCCGCGGCGGTGCAGCGTGGCGGCGATGGCGCGCGCCTTGTCCCAGCTGGGGCGCTGGAAGTCGAGGCCGGGATTGGTGTTGTACGGAATCATGTTGAGCACCGCGTGCTTGCCTTTGAGTAGTTCGACGATGCCGTCGAGTTCATCGTCGCCGTCGTTGATGCCGTCCAACAAGGTCCACTGGTATTGCACCGGGTAACTGGTCAGCCGGGCATAGCGTTCGGCATGCTCGACCAGTTCGCGCGGACTGAGCTCGGGGGCGCGCGGCAGCAGCTTGCGGCGCAAGGCAGGTTTGGTGGTATGCAGGGACAGCGCCAGCGCCGGCTTGACCAGGCTGCCGGATAAACGTTCAAAGGCGCGCACGTCGCCGACGGTGGAAAAGACCAGGTTCTTGTGGCCGATATTGCCTTCGACACCGAGCAGCTCGATCGCCTCGGCCACGTTATCGAGATTGTGGGCCGGCTCGCCCATGCCCATGAACACCACTTTTTTCACCGGCCGCATTCTCCTGGCCAGCACCACCTGGGCCACGATCTCTCCGCTGCTGACCTGGCGTACCAGTCCGCCCTGCCCGGTCATGCAGAACTGGCAGCCGACCGCGCAGCCGACCTGGCTCGACACGCACACGCCATCGCGCGGCAGCAGCACGGTCTCGACAGTCTGGCCGTCGTGCAGGCCGACCAGCAGGCGCGCCGAGCCGTCCTCGGCAGGATGGCGGCTCACTACCTTCGCCATGGCGTCGAAACGGGCGTCGATGGCCGGCAAGGCGTCGCGCACCGGCTTCGGCAAAAAATCCTGCGGCCGGCGGCGGCCCTGGTCGTGCGGCGCGGCGCGCACCCAGTCGCGCAGGATGCGCTGTTCGTGCAGGGGCTGGGCGCCGAGCGCGCGCAAGGCGGCACGGATGGTGTCTAGTTTCATGGCGTTCAATAAAAAAGCCGGCGTCGAAGCGGCTTTTTCGGTCCTGCGACCCGATCAGTCGTTCTTGATGACGATGCTTGGGAACTTGCTGGTCATGTCCTTCGCCTTTTCGGCGATCTTGATGGCCACCTTGCGGGCAATGTCTTTATAGATCTGGGCGACGGCGCCGTCCGGATCGGCCACCACCGTCGGCCGGCCCGAATCGGCCTGCTCGCGAATCGCCATGGTCAGCGGCAAGGCGCCGAGGAAATCGACATTGAAGTCGGCACACATCTTCTCGCCGCCGCCGTGGCCGAAAATCGCCTCGGTGTGGCCGCAGTTCGAGCAGATGTGGGTGCTCATGTTTTCCACCACGCCGAGAATCGGAATACCGACTTTTTCGAACATTTTCAAGCCCTTGCGGGCGTCGAGCAGGGCGATATCCTGCGGCGTGGTGACGATCACGGCGCCGGTGACGGGCACTTTTTGCGACAGGGTCAGCTGGATGTCTCCGGTGCCGGGCGGCATGTCGACGATCAGGTAATCGAGATCGCGCCAGTTGGTTTGCTCCAGCAACTGTTGCAAGGCCTGGGTGACCATCGGGCCGCGCCACACCATCGGCTCGTCCGGATCGATCATGAAACCGATCGACGACACTTGCACGCCGTGGTTTTCCAGCGGCTCCATGGTCTTGCCATCGGTGGTTTCAGGACGGCCGCTGATGCCGAGCATCATCGGCTGCGACGGGCCGTAAATGTCCGCATCCAGCACGCCGACCGAGGCGCCCTCGGCAGCAAGCGCCAGCGCCAGGTTGACGGCGGTGGTCGATTTGCCGACGCCGCCCTTGCCGGAGGCCACGGCGATGATGTTCTTGACGTTCGGCATCAGCTTCAGACCGCGCTGCACCGTGTGCGAAATGATCTTCGATTGCACGTTGACATCGACCTGGGTGACGCCAGGCAAGGCTTGCAGGGCGGCGCCGACGGCGGCGCGCACGGCGGCAAATTGCGAGCGGGCTGGATAGCCAAGCTCGATGTCGACGGCGACGCTGTCCGCGCCGACGCGGATATTCTTGACCGTTTTGCTGGAAACGTAGTCTTTTCGGGTGTTCGGGTCGATGACGGCGGAAAGGGCCGCCTTGACGTCTTCTGCGGTGATGCTCATGAGTGTCTCCGGATGTGAAGCGGCAGTGTAGCGCAAAACCGCCAAGGTCATGTCCGCGGTGCCTGGCGGGGGCCGGCGGCGCCTGGCCTCGGCGGTGGACCTGCATCGGGCAGGCAAGCGCTGGTAAAATACGCCTTTTCTTACACCGATAAGCGTCTTCACCATGACCCGCAAGCTGTTCGTCACCACCGCCCTGCCCTACGCCAACGCCGCCTTTCACATCGGTCACATGATGGAATACATCCAGGCCGATATCTGGGTGCGGTTCCAGCGAATGCAGCGCGATGACGGCCTTGCCCGCGAAGTCATTTTCGTTTGCGCCGACGATACCCACGGTACGCCGATCATGATCGCCGCCGAAAAGGAAGGGATCACGCCGCAGCAATTCGTCGCAAAAATAGCTGCCGGCCGCCAGCAATATCTCGACGGCTTTCATATCGGCTTCGACAACTGGTATTCGACCGATTCGCCGGAAAATGTCGAGCTCTCGCAAGGGATTTACCGCAAGCTGCGCGACGCCGGCCTGATCGTCACCAAGACGGTCGACCGCTTTTACGATCCGGTCAAAGGCATGTTCCTGGCCGACCGCAATATCAAGGGCGAATGTCCGAAATGCGGCGCCAGGGACCAATACGGCGACAATTGCGAAGTGTGCGGCGCCGCCTACCAGCCGACCGAACTGGTCAATCCGTTTTCCGTGTTTACCGGCTCGACGCCGGTCCTGAAACCGTCGGAACAGTACTTCTTTGCCCTGTCCGACCCGCGCTGCTACACCTTCCTCAAGGAATGGCTGAACACGCCCGGCCGCCTGCAGCCGGAAATGGTCAATAAAGTGTCGGAATGGCTGGGCGAAGCGGGCGAAAAGCTGGCCGACTGGGATATCTCGCGCGATGCGCCCTATTTCGGCATTCCGATCCCCGACGCGCCGGGCAAATTCTTTTATGTCTGGCTCGACGCACCGGTCGGCTATCTGGCCAGCCTGAAAAACTACTGCAGCAAAAAAGGCATCGATTTTGAAGCCCTGCTTCATAATCCCGCCACCGAGCAGGTTCACTTCATCGGCAAGGACATTGTTTCGTTCCACCTGCTGTTCTGGCCGGCCATGCTCAATTTCGCCGGGCACCCGATCATCGACAAGCTGAAAGTCAATGTGCACGGTCACCTGACCGTCAATAACGAAAAGATGTCGAAGTCGCGCGGCACCGGCATTTCGCCTTTGCGTTACCTCGATCTGAAAATGAACCCGGAGTGGCTCAGGTATTACATCGCCTTCAAATTGAATGCCAAAGTCGAAGACCTCGATTTCAGCGGCGACGATTTCGTCGCCCGCGTCAACAGCGACTTGATCGGCAAATACATCAATATCGCCAGCCGTTGCGCCGGTTTCATCGCCAAGAAATTCGACGGCAAGCTGGCCGGCGAGTTGTCGCCGACCGCACGCGACTGGATATCGAAAGCCTTGAGCGTCGACGGCGCCGAGCGCCAGGTCAGCATCGCCAACAATTTCGAGAACCGCGAATTCGGCAAGGCCCTGCGCGAAATCATGGAGATCGCCGACATCACCAATCAGTATGTCGATGAAAACAAGCCGTGGATCCTGGCCAAGGACGACACCAAAGTCGCCGAGCTGCACGAAGTGTGCACCACCGCCCTGATCCTGTTCCGCCAGTTGACGATCTTGTTGTCGCCGGTGTTGCCGCACATCGCCGGGAGGGTCGCCGACATGCTGGGCGACAAGGAACTGTCCTGGCTCGACACGCAGGGCGAGGCCGTCTGGCAGCCGCTGCTGGGCCGCAGCATCGGCGCTTACAGCCACCTGATGCAGCGGGTCGATGCGAAGATGGTGGAAGATTTGTTCGACCGCCCGGCGGCGCCGCCGGCGGCTGCCGCGCCATTGGCGGCGCTGTTGACCGCCGCCCCGGCGGCCGGCGCCGTCGATGCGCAAGACATCGAAGCGCTGGCGCCGGAAATCAAGATCGACGATTTTATGAAGATCGATCTGCGCATCGCCAAAATCGTCAATTGCGAAACGGTCGAAGGCTCGGATAAACTGCTGCGCTTGACCCTGGATGTGGGCGAAGGACGCCATCGCAATGTATTCTCCGGCATCAAGTCGGCGTACCAGCCGGAGCAGTTGATCGGCAAGCTGACGGTATTGGTGGCCAACCTGGCGCCGCGCAAGATGAAATTCGGCGTGTCGGAGGGCATGGTGTTGTGTGCTTCGGCGGCCGACGAGAAAGCCGATCCGGGTTTGTATGTGCTGGAGCCGCGGCCGGGTGCAAAACCCGGCATGCGGATTCGTTAGTAGGGGACTGGCTAGGGGGACTGGCGCCGCAGGTGCCTGTCCCATGTTTCCGCTGCCACTAAATTTTGATCTTTTGCCTCTTAAAAAAATGGGGACAGGCACCTGCGGTCCGAACGCGGCCCGGCCAGTCCCCCCTGTTAAACGCGACAACAGTGAGACCAATAACCATGACCGAACGCACCTCCTTGCGCCACCTCCCCCACTCGAACCTGTTCAAGCAGGGCGACGTCTTCGTCCTGTTCGGCGAACTGTTCGGCCGCGGCTACGTCAACGGGCTGATCGATGAGGCGCGCAAGGCGGGCATGACCATCGTCGGCATCACCGTCGGCCGCCGCGACGACGACGGCAAGCTGCGCGAGCTCAACGCCGAGGAGCATGCCGAAGCCGAAGCCAAGCTGGGCGGCAAAATCATCAACGTGCCGCTGATGGCCGGTTTCGATCTGGACGCGCCCGAAGGCGAACAAAACCCGACCGAACTGTTGTCGGGCCTGACCCTGAAGAACTGGCAGGAAGAACAGCTCGACTGGGACAAGGTGGAAGCCTGCCGCCAGGTCGGCGTGCAGCGCTTCACGGCGTCGGCGGCGATCGTCATGAACCAGATCGACAAGCTGGTGCCGGACGGCGCCAACGTCTTTTTCGCCCACACCATGGCCGGCGGCATCCCGCGCGTAAAGGCCTTCCTGGCCATCGCCAACCGCATCTACAAGGGCGCCGGCGAGCGTTTCATGTCCTCGCGCGCCCTGCTCGACAGCGATCTGGGTAAATTGATCCTGATGAATTTCGACGAAGTCACGGCCAACACCCTGCATCACCTGATCCACGCCAGCAGCGCCATCCGCGAACGCGCCGAGCGTACCGGCGGCCAGGTGCGCTACACCGCCTATGGCTACCACGGCACCGAGATCCTGATCGGTGGCAAGTACACCTGGCAGACCTACACCAATTACACCCAGGGCTACGCCAAGATGCGCCTGGAAAGCGTCGCCGAGGCGGCTTGGGCGAAGGGCATCAGCGCCACTGTCTACAACTGCCCGGAAATCCGCACCAACTCCTCGGACCTGTTCGTCGGCGTCGAACTGTCGCTGTTCCCGCTGTTGACGGCGCTGAAGAAGGAAGCCGGCGAAGGTGCAAATGCGTGGGCCGAGCAGCAGTGGGCCATCTGCCAGGACCTGCTGGAAGACGGCGTGTCCTTGCAATCCTTGCTCGACCGCATCGAGGCCTACAACAACGACGCCACCAGCGCCACCTTCCGCAATTTCGAGGCATGGCCAATGGACAACACGCCCGAACTCGCCGAGGTGATGATCAACACCTCGCACGACATGACCAAACTGCACAGGGACCGCAAGGAACTGATCACCGATCACCTGTCGAGCCTGGTGCTGGAAGGCACCGGCCCCTTGATGTTCCACGCCACCGCCGAAAAAATCGCCCCGGTAGTGTGGCTCAACCACGACATTATCGCCAAGCAGCTGATCGCTTTGCACGCGGATTAACCGCCGAACACCGCAACTTGCCTTTTTAGCATGATGCTAGAGCGCAAGTCGCGGTAGAATACCCTGTTTGCTTCTCCACATTGGCCATCTATGAAACTCTCCAAACAATTCGACCGCTACGAGTCCGACCACACCTTGTTCATCAAAAAGCTCAAGGAAGCCAATCCGCAGATCGAAGCGGGCCAGGCCGAAGGTCGCGCCCTGCTGTGGGAAAAAGCGCCGACCGCGCTCACCGAGCAGCAACGCAATGCCGAATCGCGCGTCAAGCAGCAAGCCTACGTGTACCAAAACAAGCTTTAAGCGCAAGCCGCAAGCATACGGTCACGACACCGGGATATCAGCATGCTGCCGGATCAGGGGACGGCACTGGCGCCAGTCCCGCAACCAGCGGGCGCCGATGCCGCCATAGCCAGCACCGCCCGCCTGTACGGCGAGCCCTTGCTGCGCATGCCGAGCGACCTGTACATCCCGCCGGACGCGCTGGAAATCTTTCTGGACGCCTTCGAAGGGCCGCTCGACCTGCTGCTCTACCTGATCCGCAAGCAAAACTTCAACATCCTCGATATTCCGATGGCGCAGCTCACCTTGCAATATCTGAAATATGTCGAGCAGATTCGCCTGCACAACCTCGAACTGGCCGCCGAGTACTTGCTGATGGCGGCCATGCTGATCGAAATCAAATCGCGCATGCTGCTGCCGCAACGCAGCGCCGGCCCCGAACTGGAGGTGGACGATCCCCGTGCCGAACTGGTGCGCCGCCTGCTCGAGTACGAGCAAATCAAGGTGGCGGCGCGCGAACTGAATGCCCTGCCCCAGCTCGAGCGCGATTTTCTCCGCCCCGAACTGTTCATCGAGCAAAGCAACATCACCGTCTGGCCGCATGTCGACCCCGGCGACCTGCAACGGGCCTGGCTCGACGTCATGAAACGGGCGACCCTGGTCCAGCACCACCGCATCAGCCGCCAGGAATTATCCGTGCGCGAGCATATGACGGCGATTTTGCGGCGCCTGCAAAGCACCCGCTTTGTCGAATTTTCCGAGCTGTTCGAGGGCCAGGGCGGCGTGCCGATCGTCGTCGTCCACTTTGTCGCCATGCTGGAACTGGCCAAGGAAACCCTGATTGAAATCACCCAGGCCGAGCCTTTTGCGCCGATCTACGTGCGCCTGGCCTATTCGCCGGTGTGACGCCGGCTTCACTTTTGACTGTGCATTTTGACTGAAGACCATGAAAATCATCTCCTCCATTGAAGAATTGCGCGACCACCTGAGCGGGCAGTTGCGCACCGCGTTCGTGCCGACCATGGGCAATTTGCACGAAGGCCATCTTTCGCTGATGCGCCTGGCGCGCAAGCACGGCGACCCGGTGGTGGCGTCGATTTTCGTCAACCGCCTGCAATTCGGCCCCAACGAGGATTTCGAGAAATACCCGAGAACCTTTCAAAGCGATGTCGAAAAGCTGGAAAAGGAAGGTGTGTACATCCTGTTCGCCCCGACCGAAAAGGATCTGTACCCGGAGCCGCAGGAATTTCGCGTGCGCCCGCCGGACGATCTCGGCAACACCCTGGAGGGCGAATTCCGGCCGGGCTTTTTCGGCGGCGTCACCACGGTGGTGTTAAAACTGTTTTCCTGCGTGCGTCCCCGCGTGGCGGTGTTCGGCAAAAAGGACTACCAGCAGCTGATGATCGTGCGAAACATGGCGCGCCAGTTCGCGCTGCCGACCGAGATCATCGGTGCCGAAACCATTCGCGCCGACGACGGCCTCGCCCTTTCGTCGCGCAACATGTACCTGTCGGAAGCGGAGCGCGCCGAGGCGCCACGGCTGTACCAGGCCCTCAATTTCGTCGCCACCGAAATGCGCGCCGGCCACCTCGACGTGTTCCAGCTCGAGCACAAGGCGATGGAACAGCTGGCTGCCCACGGCTGGAATCCCGACTACATCTCGATCCGCAAGCGGGCCGACCTGCAGCCGCCGTCGGCCGGCGACCTGGCCCAGGGCAGCCCGCTGGTCGTGCTCGCCGCCGCCAGGCTCGGTACCACGCGCCTGATCGATAACCTCGAGATCTGAGTGGCTGCAAGCATGTTCCCCACCCTCGTTCGCAAGGGCGCTCCCCGGCGTTCCGACGCACTCGACCGGATCGATGCCGACACCGCCGCCCACGAAATGCGCGACCCGTTCGATATCGGCGAGGCGCTCGAAGCGCTGGCGCGCAGCGGCGAGGCGGTGACGGTGTACCCGGCGGCGCCGGGGTCCGAACTGCTGCTGGCGCGGATTCATTCGGTCGATCCGGAGCAGCCGACCTTCGTGCTCGACTTTGCAGGCGGCCTCCCGCCCACCGGCGCGGTCACGCTGGTCGCCTCGCTTGGCGGCAATGCCAAGCTGCAGTTCGAGCTGGCCCAGCAATGGCACGGCCTGCCGGACCAGCCTATCCTGGTGGCGGCGCAGTTCCCGCCTGCCTGCCTGGTGCTGAACCGGCGTTGCGGC
>JAQGNM010000219.1 GCA_028291845.1 Massilia sp.
GGCGGCGACCGCGGTAGCGACGGCTGCCCCAGCGACGGCTGCCGCAGCGACGGCTGCCGCAGCCACGGCTGCCGCAGCCAAGTAAGGATTCGCGATGAATTTTTCAGCCCTCTCGATCAAGAACCCGGTCCCGGCGATCATGCTGTTCATACTGCTGTCGCTGGCGGGACTGCTGGCCTTCAAGGCCAACCAGGTGCAGGACTTCCCCGACATCGAAATGCCGATCGTGACGGTGTCGGCGGTGCTCGAAGGCGCCGCGCCGGCCCAGCTCGAAACCGAGGTCGCCCGCAAGATCGAGGATTCGGTCGCCACGCTGGAAGGCGTCAAGAACATCTACACCAAGGTGCTCGACGGCGTGGCCACGGTTTCGGTCGAATTCAACCTTGAAAAAAACCTCGGCGAAGCCGTCAACGACGTCCGCGACGCGGTGGCGCGGGTCAAGGCCGACATGCCGGCGGAAATGCGCGACCCGACAGTGTCCAAGATGTCGACCGCCGGCCGGGTGGTGATGACGTTCGCCGCCACGGCCGCCGCCAACCTCGGCGACGCCACGCCCGACGACCAGCAACTGAGCTGGTTCGTCGACAACGACGTCTCCAAGCGCCTGCTCACCGTTCCTGGCGTGGGTGCGGTCAAGCGGGTCGGCGGCGTGTTGCGCGAAGTCCGGGTCGAACTCGACGATGCGCGCATGGCGGCGCTGAAGGTGACGGCGGTCGACGTCTCGCGCCAGTTGCGCAGCGTGCAGCGTGAGGCGCCGGGCGGCCGCGGCGATGTCAGCGGGGCCGAGCAATCGGTGCGCACCATCGGCACCGTCAAGACCGCTGCCGAACTGGCGGCGCTCGACATTCCACTTGCCGATGGGCGGCGCGTGCGCCTCGACCAGATCGCCAAGGTGACCGACACGGTCGCCGAGACACGCTCGCTTGCCGAGCAGGATGGCAGGAAGGTAGTCGGGTTCGAGATTTTCCGCACCAGGGGCGCCAGCGAGATCGAGGTCGCCGACGGCGTGCGCGCGGCGGTCGCCGCCCTGCAGAAGGAGCACGCCAACATCGTGCTCAAGGAAACGATCGACAACGCCTCGCCGGTCGAAGAGAACTTCGCCGGCTCGATGGAGCTGCTGTACGAAGGGGCGCTGCTGGCGGTGCTGGTGGTGTGGTGGTTCCTGCGCGACTGGCGCGCCACGTTCGTGGCGGCGGCGGCGCTGCCGCTGTCGGTGATCCCCGCTTTCCTCGGCCAGTACCTGTTCGGCTACACGCTCAATACCGTCACCTTGCTCTCGCTGGCGCTGGTGGTCGGCGTGCTGGTCGACGACGCGATCGTCGAGATCGAGAACATCTCGCGCCACCTGAGAATGGGCAAGACGCCGATGCAGGCTTCGCTCGAAGCGGCCGACGAAATCGGCATGGCGGTGATCGCCACCACGTTTGCGCTGGTGGCGGTGTTTTTGCCGACCGCCTTCATGGGCGGCATTGCCGGCAAATTCTTCAAGCAATTCGGCTGGACCGCGGTGCTGGCGATCATCGCTTCGCTGCTGGTGGCGCGCCTGCTGACGCCGATGATGGCGGCCTACATCCTCAAGCCGACCGATCACCGCGAGGAAAAAGACGGCTGGCTGATGACGCGCTACATGGGTGCGATGAAATGGTGCCTGAACCACCGCTGGATCACCGCCCTCGGCGCCGGCGTATTTTTCGTCGCCTCGATCGGCCTGGTGTTCCTGCTGCCGACCGGCTTCGTGCCGCCGGCCGACCGCGCCCAGACGCAAATCAACCTCGAACTGCCGCCCGGCTCGACCCTGGCCGAAACCCGGGTGGTGGCGGAGCAGGCGCGCGTGGCGGCGATGCAGGTCAAGGGCGTCAAGGGCGTGTTCAGTTCGATCGGCGGCGGCTCGAGCGGCGACGCGTTCGGCCAGCCCGGCGCCAGCGCCGAGGCGCGGCGCGCCGTGCTGACGCTCACCACGGTGCACCGCGACGACCGCAGCGAGTCGCTCAATGCGCTGGAAGGGCAAATCCGGGCGAAGCTCGACCAGATCCCCGGCGCCCGCTTCAACGTCGGCCCGTCGGATACCGGCGTCAAGATGCAGCTGGTATTGCGCAGCGAAGACCCGGTCGCCCTGACGGCGACGGCGCAAAAGGTAGAGCGTGAACTGCGCACTTTGCAAGGCATCGGCAACGTCAGCTCGAGCGCATCGCTGGTGCGGCCGGAGATCATCGTGCGGCCCGATTTCGCCAAGGCGGCCGACCTCGGCGTGACGGCGTCGGCGATCGGCGAGACGGTGCGGGTGGCCACCGCCGGCGACTACGACGTCGCCCTCACCAAGCTCAATCTGTCCGAGCGCCAGGTACCGATCCGCGTCAAGCTGCCGGACGCCGTGCGCGCCGATCTGGCGGCCCTCGGCCGCCTGACGGTGCCCGGCAAGAACGGCCCGGTGATGCTGGCCAATGTCGCCTCGATCAGCATGGAAAGCGGGCCGGCGCAGATCGACCGCCTGAACCGCAGCCGCAACGTCACGCTCGATGTCGAACTGTCCGGCCGCTCGCTCGGCGAAGTCAACGCCGAAGCGCGCGCGCTGCCGTCGCTGAAAGCCTTGCCGGCGTCGGTGAAAATCGCCGAGCTGGGCGACGCCCAGGAGATGGCGTCGCTGTTCGCCAGCTTCGGCATCGCCATGGCGATCGGCGTGCTGTGCATCTACGGCGTGCTGGTGTTGCTGTTCAAGGATTTCATGCAGCCGATGACCATCCTGATGGCCTTGCCGCTGTCGATCGGCGGCGCCTTTGTCGCGCTGTTGATTACCGGCCGGGCGCTGTCGATGCCGTCGATGATCGGCCTGATCATGCTGATGGGGATCGTGACGAAGAACTCGATCCTGCTGGTCGACTACGCCATCCTGGCGCGCCAGGCAGGGATGAACCGCTTCGATGCGCTGGTCGACGCCTGCCACAAGCGCAGCCGCCCGATCATCATGACCACCATCGCCATGGGCGCCGGCATGATGCCGCTGGCATTGGGCTGGGGCGCCGACCCCAGTTTCAGGTCGCCGATGGCGATCGCCGTGATAGGCGGCCTGATCACCTCGACCTTGCTCAGCCTGTTGGTGGTGCCGGCGGCGTTCACCATCATCGACGACTTCGAGCATTTCTTGAAGCGCCAACTGAACAAGCTGCGCGGCAAGCAGGCCGACAGCGCGCCGCCGCCGGTCAGGCTGCACAAGCCGGATACGGTGAGCTGATTAAAAAGTAAAAAAAGTAAAAGCGGGTCTGCGGACCCGCTTTTTTTATGCCGGGCGCCAGGCTGCCGCTACAATGCGGCACACATATAAGGAGGAGGCATCGATGGCGGGATCGAGGGCAAAGCTACTGGCGGCGGCACTGCTGCTGTCGCTGTCATGGGGCGCCCAGGCGGGCAACCGTCACGCGCGCAGCGAAGGCGAGCCGGGGCGCTTTGATTATTATGCGGTCGCGCTATCCTGGTCGCCGGCATTTTGCGCCACCCACGACGACCCGAACCAGTGCGCGCCGGGCCGCCAGGCCGGCTTCGTGCTGCACGGGCTGTGGCCGCAGTATGCGCAGTACAACAGGGGCTATCCGCAAAGCTGCTCGACCGAGCGCTTGTCGAACCGCGACATCGCCCGCTATGCGCCGCTGTATCCGTCGCCGAAAATGATCGGCCACGAATGGAGCAAGCATGGCACCTGCTCCGGCCTCAATCCGGCCGCATATTTCGAGTTGTCGGCAAAGCTGCGCGATCAACTGCGCATCCCGCCGGCGTTTCAGCGACCGGCGCAGCCGCTGCGCACCAGCTACGCCGATTTCACCGGCGCCTTCAAGGCCGCCAACCCGCGCCTGCCGGACAACGCAGTACTGCCGTTTTGCGCCGCCGGCGGACGTTTTCTCAGCGAGATTCACGCCTGCTACGACAAGGCGGGCAGCGCGATGGCGTGCGGCGCGGCCGAAGTACGCCGCTCGCGAAATACCTGCCGGCAGGGGAGCTTTTTGATAATCAAACAAAAGTGAAAACCTACTTTTGTTTGGTTTGAACGGGCGAAAAAGCGCTCGGCGGAGCCGAGCTTTTTTCAGTGAACGAAACCCCGATTCTGAGCGAAGTTCGCCTCGGGGGCATGGGCGTGTAGTTTGATTGGGCTATGCTTTCCGTAAACGCAAAAGAGGACACACCTGGTGGGGTGCATCCTCTTGATGGAGCTCGTTGCGCTGCTATTTAGCGGCGCTCGCTGCGCTGCAGATTAACGGCGGCTGCCGAGAATCTTCGACAGCAGGTAACCGGCGCCCAGGGCGACCAGTACCGAAGTTGCCGGGCTGGTGCGCACGTACTCGCGGCCGCTGTCGGCAAAGGTGCGGGCGGCGTCGGTCAGTTGACGGGCCTTGGCGTCCATGCCGTCGGTGGCGCCAGACAGCGCGCCGGACAGTTTATCGACGCCGGCGTGGGCGGTGCTGGCGAGGCGCTCGACCATCGGCTTGGCGGCCTCGGCGGCCTGGTCGATCTTGTCATGGGCGGTGGAGGCGCCGGCTTGCACCGAAGCGTTGGCGTCCTTGGCCATGTCCTTGGCCTTGTCGACGGCGCTGCTGGCGGCATTGCCGACGCTGCTGGCGATATTCGAGGCGGCGTTGCTGGCGTCCTTGCTCAGGTCCTTGCCGGTGTCCTTGGCCTTGTCGATGGCATTGCCGGCTGCATTGCTCAGGTCCTTGCCCATGCTGGATCCGGCGCCCTCGCGGCCCATATTGCCCTGATTACCCTGGCTGCCCTGATTACCGTTGTTCGATTTTTGGTTATCCATGATGAAATCCTTTTCAAATTTTAGCTGAGACGTGAAGTCCGTGACCCCACCCATTCTTGCCCGATTGCGAACCAAAAAAAACGACCACATCTTTTCCGACTGCGTAGCATCAATCTGCATGTAATGAAAAATATAGGAATAACAACGCGGACACTGTGCGGTGACTAACAGAGCCGAACTTGTCGTCAATTTCGGCGTTCTTTTGATATCCGGAAATTTTACGAGCGCCGCATAACATTTTCTTTCGACCACATATATTTCCAGATAGACACAGTTTACTAAATTGGATACACTGCCGATACGGCTCGCCGGCGTGCACGCTGCGCTACTTTTTGTAGCGGAGGCAAACATTTATTTAGCGCACTGGTGAACTTATTGTCGACGTACCAGTCGAACCCGGACAAGCAACATCCCTGACGCATGAGCCGGTCAGGCGACCTTCCAGGCGGCAGAAAACCATGAGCTATCAGTATTCCCGAATGTCTTCCGACCAGCATCGCGACGTTGCCCACTGGCGCGGCGCCAGGGGTGGCGTGCGGGTATTGAACGTGCCGACCTGTGCCGGATGGCTGCAGCGTCAGGCCAATGACGCCTGCTATGACTTCTGGGCCGATCTCTCCATCGGCGCACACCTGGTGCGCGACCCGGCCGCGCGCGAGGCGCTGATCGACGATGGCGCCAGACCTTCAAACGGGCAGGCGCGCGCCATTGCAACGTCTGTTTTTGTAATGCAGAAAGATCCGGATGGATCCTGGTCGATCGATCCATGGCGAACCGAGCAGGCCGGCGCCGTGCGTCCGCTGGCAGCCAACGGCGAAGCCGGCCATGATGGGGCCTCTGTAGGTCGTTCGACCCGCGATTTCAGTCGCAGTAAGTCGAAAATCGACTCAACAGGAAGCCCTCGCCACGGTGCGCAGCACGGTTGCGGCGACACCAGCTTCATCATCGAGATCGGCGCGCGCCGCGCATAAGGCGGGAAGCGCGCGCGCCGTGCATAACGCGGGAAGCGCGGACGCCGCGCACAACGCGGGAATCAACCAGCGCGGCGACCTCACCCCTTGCCGCCGCGCCCTTCGCCGCCCTGCCGGGCCTGTTCGCGGCGCTCGCCGGGATCCTTGTCGGCCGGCGTCTCCTTCGGCCCTTCGTCCTTCCAGCCACCGCCGAGCGCCTTGAACAGCGACACGGTCGCCTGCAGGCGCTTCAGTTTGAGCATGCCAAGCTCGTTCTGCACGTCCGACATCGCCCGTTGCGTATCGAGCACCGTCATCAAGTCTTCGGCGCCGACCTTGTAACGGATCTGCGCCAGGTCGTTGGCGATTCTCGCCTGTTCCATCTCGGTCGCCTTCAGGCGGCGCTGCTCGTCGATGGTGCGGATCTGGCCGAGCACGAGGTCCACTTCCGACAGCGCTGCCACCACCGTCGCGCGGTACACCTGCACCAGTTCCTGCTTGCGGGCGATCGCCAGGTCGCGTTCGCTGCGCAGGCGGCCGCCGTCGAAGATCGGCGCCACCAGCGACGCCCCCACCGTGGCCAGCAGGTTCGGACCGTTGAACAGAGCCAGCAAGGCGTTGCTCTGGGCGCCCGCCGCGCTGGTCATGCGGATCCGCGGAAACAGGGCGGCGCGGGCGGCGGCGACATCGGCGTTGGCCGACTCCAGCACCGCCTCGGCGCGCAGGATGTCGGGCCGGCGCACCAGCAGTTCGGACGGCAAGCCAGGCGTGACGTCGGGCAGCACCACGCTGTCGAGCCCATGATTTTCAATGCTGAACGTTTGCGGCGAGCGGCCCAGCAGGATGGCCAGCGCCGACATGGCTTCCCTAGCTTGCTGCTGCAAGTCGGGAATGGCGGCCTTCAAGCCGGCCACGGCCGAACGCTGGCGCGCCAGGTCGAGCGGCGACGCCGAGCCCGCTTCGCGCTGGGCGCCCACCAGGGCCAGCACTTTTTCCGCATTGGCCACGTGCTCGCGGGCGATATCGAGGCGGTCGTTGAGCGACAGCACCTGCAGATACACCGAGACGATGGCGCTGGTGGTGGTCAAGGCCACCGTCTGGCGGTCATAACGGTTCGCTTTCAGGGAAGCATCGACCGATTTGACATTGGCCTCGTTCTTGCCCCAGAAGTCGACTTCATAGGCGGTCGACAGCCAGACGTTGGCGGACGTGCTGCCCGAACCGCTGCCGATCGGCACATCGCGGCTGGCGCCGGTCGACAGGTCGACGGTCGGCAGCAACTGCACGCCGGCGATCTTCGCCTGCGCTTCGGCCTGGCGCACCCGGGCCCGTGCCGCGCCCAAGTCGAGATTGCCGCCCTGCCCGGCCGCCACCAGCTCGGTCAGTTCGGCGCTGCCGAAGCGCTTCCACCAATCGGCGTCGATGCGGTCGGACAGACCCCGCTTGGCGCTGTTGGTCCAGCTGGCCGGCACGTCGACCAGAGGCGCCGCTTCAGGCACCACCACCTTGGAGGCGCAGCCGAACAGGCCGGCGCTGGCGATGGCCGCCAGCAAGATCGGCGCTGCCCCGCGCTTCAGATTCACTCGCATCGAAGTCCTCGATTTCATGTCGGCGCCGCCTTCGGATTGCCGGCCGCCGCAGCGCGCGCCGGCGCCGCCGTCAGGGCAGACGGCAGATTGCCGACAATCACCTGCTCGCCAGCCGCCAGGCCCGACAGCACCTGCACCTGATCCTTGTTGCGCATGCCTGTCCTGACGCGCCGCGCCACCGGCTTGCGGGCGGCGTCGAGCACGTTGACGCTGTAGACGCCGTCGGCATCGGGCACGCCCAGCGCGCGCGCCGGCAGCACCAGCGTGTCCTGCGCCTGGCTGACCAGGAAGCGCACCTGCGCGCTCATTCCGCTCATCAACTGCTGATCGGGATTGGCGACCTCGAACAACACATTATAAAAAGTCTCCCTGCCCTGCTCGCCGCTGCCGTCGGCCGGGATCGGCATCACCTGGCGCAGCTTGCCCGACCAGTGCTGGCCGGGATAACCGGGCGTGGTAAATTGCGCCGCCATGCCCTTGCGCAAACGGGTGACGTCGATTTCGGCGACCCGCGCCTGCACCGTCATCTTGCTCTGGTCGGCAATGCGCAGCAAGGCCGCCTGGCCGCTGATGCCCGGCCCCACCGGCTGGCCGGGATGGGCGTTGACGGCCACCACGGTGCCAGCCATCGGCGCCACCACCTGGGCGTGCTGGCGGCTTTCCTCGTCGATTTTCAAATTCGCTTCCACCTGGCGAATCTGCGCATTGATCGAGTCGACCCGTGCGCTGTTCGACGACACGCTCATGCGGCTCGATTCGAACGCATCCTCGCGCGTGGCATTTTTTTCTTTCAGCTGGCTCTGGCGCTTGAACTGCAGCTCGGCATAATCGAGCTGGGCCTTTTGATCGGCCAGCTCGGCCTGCAAACGCGCCATCTGCGCGCGCTGGCTTTCCACCTTGACCGGCTGCACCGTCGGTACGATCTCGATCACCAGGGCGCCCGCCTTGACGGTATCGCCCACCCCCACCAGCACTTCCTTGATTTGGCCGGCAATCTGGGCGCTGACATCGACATATTTATACAGTTGCAATTTGCCGGCCGCCTCGACGCTGGCCTGGATATCGCCGCGCTGGACGGTGACGAGGTCGAGTTTTACCGGTGTCGGCGCAGCGGCGGCCACCGGCGGCGCCGCCCGGGCCACCGCAACGACCGGCGCCTTAGGCTCTTGCAGCACCTGGGCAAGCACCACGCCGGCGCTGAGGGCAATCGCGCCGGCAACGGCGACCGCCGCCAGCCGGCCGCGGCGGCGCTGCCCGCGC
>JAQGNM010000236.1 GCA_028291845.1 Massilia sp.
GTCGCCTACAAGGGCAGCGTGCTGGCGATCATCTATCAGCTGGTCGGCGGCGTGCGCCAGTCGATGGGATATTGTGGCTGCGCCTCGATCGACGAGTTGCGCGAAAAGGCGGAATTTGTGGAAATCACGTCCGCCGGCATGAAGGAATCGCACGTGCACGACGTGCAAATTACCAAGGAAGCGCCGAACTACCGTTCCGGCGACTGATCCTCCGACGCGGCGTTTATTCGCCGCGTTTTTTTATCGGCACCCAGTTTTAGTTCAGAGATACAGCCCATGCATTCAAAAATCCTCATCCTCGATTTCGGCTCGCAAGTGACGCAACTGATCGCCCGCCGCGTGCGCGACGCCGGGGTTTTCTCCGAAGTGTTCCCGTACGACGTCAGCGACGAGTTCGTGCGTAACTACGGCGCCGCCGGCGTCATCCTGTCGGGCAGCCACAGCTCGACCCTGGAAGGCGAATCGCCGCGCGCCCCGCAAGCGGTGTTCGAGCTGGGCGTGCCGGTACTGGGCATTTGCTACGGCATGCAGACGATGGCCCAGCAACTTGGGGGCAGGGTGGAAAACGGCGCCGTGCGCGAGTTCGGCTACGCCGAGGTGCGCGCCCGCGGCCACACCGCGCTGCTCAACGGCATCAACGACTTCGTCACCGAAGAAGGCCACGGCATGCTGAAAGTGTGGATGAGCCACGGCGACAAGGTGCTCGACATGCCGCCGGGCTTCAAGTTGATGGGCAACACCCCGAGCTGCCCGATCGCTGCCATGGCCGATGAAGAACGCAAATTCTATGGCGTGCAGTTTCACCCGGAAGTCACCCACACCGTGCAGGGCAAGGCCATGCTGGGCAGGTTTGTGCATGAAATCTGCGGCTGCAAATCCGACTGGAACATGCCGGACTATATTTCCGAAGCGGTTGAAAAAATTCGCCAGCAGGTCGGCAGCGACGAAGTCATCCTCGGTCTGTCCGGCGGCGTCGATTCGAGTGTCGCCGCCGCCCTGATCCACCGCGCCATCGGCGATCAATTGACTTGCGTGTTCGTCGACCATGGCCTGTTGCGCCTGGACGAAGGCAAGATGGTGATGGCGATGTTTGCCAACAACCTCGGCGTGAAAGTCATCCGCGTCGATGCCGAAGAGCAGTTTCTCGGCCACCTGGCCGGCATCAGCGACCCGGAAGCCAAGCGCAAGATCATCGGCCGCGAATTCGTCGAAGTGTTTCAAGCCGAAGCGGGCAAGCTGCCCAACGCCAGGTGGCTGGCGCAGGGCACGATCTACCCGGACGTCATCGAAAGCGCCGGCAAGGGCAAAAAAGGCCAGACGATCAAGAGCCATCACAACGTCGGCGGCCTGCCGGAGACCTTGAATCTGAAACTGCTGGAACCCTTGCGCGAACTGTTCAAGGATGAAGTGCGTAAACTCGGCGTCGCCCTCGGCCTGCCGCACGACATGGTGTATCGCCACCCGTTCCCCGGCCCGGGCCTGGGCGTACGCATCCTTGGCGAAGTGAAGAAAGAATACGCCGACCTGCTGCGCCGCGCCGACGCCATTTTCATCGAAGAACTGCGCGGCACCCCGTTCAACATGCCGCCCCTGACCACCATCGACTCGGGCGAAGCGCCAACCAACTGGTACGAAGCCACCAGCCAGGCCTTCGCCGTGTTCCTGCCCGTCAAATCGGTGGGCGTGATGGGGGACGGCCGCACCTACGAGTGGGTGGTGGCCCTGCGCGCGGTGCAAACGCTCGATTTCATGACGGCGCAGTGGGCGCATTTGCCGCATGAGTTGCTCGGTAAAGTGTCGAACCGGATCATCAATGAAGTGCGGGGCATCAACCGGGTCGTGTATGACATTTCGGGGAAGCCGCCGGCGACGATCGAGTGGGAGTGAGGGTGCTAACTCCATCAGCCGTGTTTTACGCGTCAACATATTGATGTGGGGTGAAAAGGTCGTGAAACGGCCAGCCATTCGGGCGGGTTCGATTTCCGCCCTCGACTCCAGCACATTGGCGTCGACGCATTTAAAATGAAGCCTACTTTCGAGTAGGCTTTTTCTCGTCCTGTTGGCGCTTCATTAGTCTTATATTGCGGCCGGCTATCCTTGCTCATAAACCTGCCCGACGTGTTGACGCGTCATGCCCGGCTTTGCGCCGGAGTGTCGGTCACTGCCAAATTCTCAGCTTTGAAGTGGTCAGTTCGGCCGCGTAGTCTAGGTCAAGTTGGAAAGCCAAAAATCCTGAAACCGATTCACGTTGATTGTGAATACGTTTTAGCTGTGGCATTACCACTTTTGAGGGGATTTTTTTCGCTTGTATCGCAGTTTGCCCACACTTGTGTCCCTTCGGTGAAATGAAGGTATAGGGGGCCACAAAGCAGGACGAAATGGGCGAGGCTGCGCCAGCTACCGCAAAAGCGGCCAAATGAAAGGACTTGCCTCGGTTGCATATCGGCGCGCAGCGGTAATTGTATGTTATTTTCTCAAATTAACTTTAAACCTAAACATCAGGCGAGGCGCTATGGCAGGAGGATGGTCTTCATTCAAGCAGGCGATGCTCGCCGAAACTGGACGCGATTTCGAGAAGGCGGCGTTTCCTTACCTGCGCATGGCGTGGCCTGATCTTGCATATCCCAGCGACCTCGGTTTTTTCGACAAGCAGGGAATTGATCAATTGGTGGTCATACCCGGCGGCATCTTCCCGGTGGTTATTCAATTCAAGGGATTTGAAATCCAATCCCAACTGGGCAAGAGTCAGCTCGATCAAATTCAGAAATCTGTCGACAGTTTTATTAGGTCAAATCTAAAAACTGAACAATACATTCTTTTCTATAATAACAGCGGAGAGGATCAGTTGTTTTACCAGAACGTTGGCGCCATCATCGAGACCGTTGTGGCTGCGGGCGCGGCCACCAGTGCGACCGTGTGGAGCGTGGACGATGCGAAAAAATTTTTAGCCGGCAAACTCGATGACCGCGTTCGCCACGCACTTCTGGGACAGTCGGCAGCGCGGAAGGCGGAAATGGCGTCACCGTTTTCGTTCGGCACATTGTTAGTTAAGGATGTTCCCTTCAGAGACGCCGTCTGGACCTTCGGTCGGGGTATGGGTGCGGATATTTCTGCGTATGGCTCGCCGCGGGGGAATGGACTGCGCGAACTGGTCGTCAACAGCGCGCGCAAATTCCGATGGACGATGATCGTCGGGCCGTTCGGCATCGGAAAGACGACCCTTGCCAGGACCCTCGGAGACGACGCCGGCGTGCCAGTGTTGTATGTTCCTGCAGCGCAGTTGGGGCATATGGAAACTGGGGGCGCCAGCGAGGCAAAATTATGGCGCCAGATCGCGGAATACCTCGGAGTTCTCGATGCATTTGAGGGTCTTGACGGCATCGACCCGGATCTGGCCTATGCGCTGATTACGGACAGTATGGGCCGGTTGATGCGGGGCGGCGGACCGCTGATCCTGGTCATCGATGGTCTCGACGAGAATCGGCACTATTCCACAATCAACGGACTCAAACTGTTGGTCAACGAGTTGGCTAATACAACGATCGACGTCGTTCTGACAACCCGGCGCGAGCATTTTTACAACGCTTACGGAAATTACAGGGCTGACTTTGCTCAACTGTCGTCCAGTAACTCTACCAAGTCGGCGCAACTGATCGAACTGGGGGAGTGGGGCGTGGATTTATGCAGCGAGTTTTTGGAACGGGTCGCTGCGACTGTGGTTTCTGAAGGGCGATCTGGTCTGCTCGAATTGCAGCGTCGGATAGCACGTGGCGAGCTACCGTTGCTGAGCACTCACCCACTTTGGCTGATGATGGCTGCCGAATTGACGCTCGGTGCAAGAAATGTGGAATTCGATGCTTTGTTTCCCCTCTATGAAGAGTGGACGGCTTGGAAGCTCGAGCGCGACTTCGACGTCGACCGCCAGCTGCCGGATGGACTTTCGACAAATCTCACCGAACTTATTGAACACATGCAGGCCTTTATGACGGCCGTCGCTGCAAACATGATCGAAGTATCGGAATCGGGACTCACGTTGCGGGAGGAGATAGCTGAATCGCTGATCATCGCGCTGGCGGAAGATATTTTTCCGACGAGGCTCGATAGCCAGGTGTACGCGGTGACGTCGCTACTGGAAATGACAGCGCCTCGAACATTGGGTGGGCAAAAAACGTTCCGCTTTTTTCATGTTTCGCTGCACGAATTCTATTTGGCGAGATGGTTGCGCCAAGGAGGAGCGGAGCAGCGCGCCATCATGGCAAATTGCACTTTGACGAGTGAGCTCCAGCGTTTTATCGACTGAGACCGCAAACGCAAAGCAACTGCGGCCCAACGCCCCTTGGAAGGCCGTGGCTCGATCGGCACAAACGAGCGGCGCGCTACGTGGTGCGCATACGCATGCACGTGCACGCCGCACGTCCCAGGGCTGGACATCACCCAGGCTTTTGGATTGACCCATTGGAATAACGCCGCGTGAACGATACCGATTGGCCTGCCGGACTTGTCGTTCAAATTGAGGTTTGGCAAACGGACATGGCGTGATCTTTACTCATCCGGTTTCGCCGTGACGGAGAAGCTTGTGTCCGCTGTGCCCATCACGCCGCATGCCTTCGCTGCAGCGAGACGCGCTCGAGCGGGATGAATATCACCATCCCGGCCACCATTGCCGCGGCAAAGATGAGCGGTTTGGCGCCGCCGCTGGCAAGCGAGGCCAGCGCAGGGCCCGGGCAGTAGCCGGCCAGGCCCCAGCCCACGCCGAAAAGCAGCCCGCCGGACACCAGGCGGCGGTCGATCCGGTGGCGGTCGGCAGCCGCATGGTGTCTCCGAGCAGAGCAAAGCGGAGGGTCAGATACCGTCTTGAATGGCAAGCTTTTTCGATAAATAATTTGCGTCAAATGGTTGGCCACTGTGGATCACGCCATAGATCAAGTGAGTCAGTTTGTGCATGACCGCGCAAATGACAGCCTTCTTTGGCAGCCCGGTTGTCAGCAGGCGTTCGGCAAATTGATTGAGGATGGGGTTGTGACGGCGCGCGACCATGCTCGGCATGTACAACGCAGCGCGTAACGAGGTGCTGCCGGTACGACAAATCACCGATCGGCCCTTAACTGACGTACCGGACGTGTTGTGCTTTGGCGTAACGCCAAGGAAGGCAGCGAGCGCCTTGGCATTCTTGAAGCGGCGGATGTCGCCCAGATGCCCCAGGATCCGCGCCACCGTGGTCGAACCGATGCCGGGAATACTGGTGATGAGATCGGCATCGCGCTTGAGGCCGGGGTGGCGATCGATGTGGTCCTCGATTTCTTTCTCGAGTTTAGCAATCTCGCCATCGATCCATTTCACATGTTCTGCGACGTGCGCCGCCACATCGGTCATGCCGCTGACGATATGCGCCTCGCGCCGGTTTTCTTCCTGCTGGCGAATGTCCTTCAAGGACTGCACCCGCATTGACCAGGCGCGCAGTTGGCGCTGCTCCAGTGGCACCGGCTCCCACTGCGCTGGCTTCATCGCGGCGCAATAGCGAGCGATCAATCCAGCATCGATAGCGTCATTTTTGTTGCGGATATTCTCGCTGCGTCCAAACCCTTTGATACATGAGGGATTGACCACGCTGACCTTCAAACCGGCCTCGTGCAACGCCTGTGCAAGCGCTTCGTAATAAACCCCCGTCGCCTCCATACAGATGTGCATCGTCGCCATGTCTGCCTTCGACTTAGCCAGCCACTCCAGCAAACTTGCGTGCCCTGCAGCTGAATTATCGAGCACTTTCGATTTCACTTTGCCGTTGGTCAGCAAAGCAATATCGACCTTCAACTTACTCACATCAA
>JAQGNM010000238.1 GCA_028291845.1 Massilia sp.
ATCGCCCCCGGCACCCGCTGGGCCGACGTGCCGATGAACTGGACTTGCCCGGAATGCGGCGCCCGTAAAGATGATTTTGATATGACGCCGCTCTAAAATCGAAGATGATTGAACTGGGACACGGAAAAAACCAGTTGACGAGTAGATTCACTGCAACATTTGATGCACAGATTTCTTGCCCTATGGTATCGTGCTGATTCATGCTGAAGTGAAGACTATGACCAATCCCCAGCAATCCCCCGGCCTGAAGATCATGGTGATCGACGATAGCAGCACCATTCGCCGCTCCGCCGAGATATTCCTGACTCAGGCCGGCTACCAGGTGGTCCTGGCCGAAGACGGCTTCGACGCCCTCGCCAAGATCAACGACCACCATCCGGCGTTGGTATTTTGCGACATTCTGATGCCGCGCCTGGACGGTTACCAAACCTGCGCCCTGATCAAGAAGAGCGCCCGCTTTCACGCCACTCCCGTGCTGATGCTGTCCTCCAAGGACGGCTTGTTCGACCGCGCGCGCGGCGCCATGGTCGGCTCGGCCGCCTATCTCACCAAGCCTTTCAGCAAGGACAGCCTGCTGGCGGCCGTCCGCGAACATACCGCCGGCCTGGCATAACCAACCATCTACGCAGGAGCGCAACCGTGGCCATCCAAAACATCCTCATCGTCGACGACTCGCCGACCGAGCGCTATTACCTGACCGATATCCTGGTCAAGAACGGCTTCTCGGTCACCACCGCCGAAAACGGCGAGGCGGCGCTGGCGCAGATCAAGGCGCACAAGCCGGAGCTGATCCTGATGGACGTGGTCATGCCGGGGGCGAACGGCTTCCAGGTGACCCGTTCGATCGCCCGCGATCCCGATCTGGCCAACGTGCCGATCATCATTTGCAGCAGCAAGAACCAGGAAACCGACCGTATCTGGGGCTTGCGCCAAGGCGCGCGCGGCTACCTGGTCAAGCCGGTCGACCCGGCTGCGCTGCTGGAAAAAATCGCCGCGCTGGGCGCCCTCTGAGATGAGCGGGCATGATCCTGTGACGCCGGCGCCGGTCCCGGGGCAAGCGGTACGGCTCGACGCCGCCGGCCGCCGCAGCCGTCTGCGCCAGTACCAGGAGCAGCTGCTCGAGCGCATGCAGGCGGCGCGCGCCAACCAGGGCGCCAGCGTCAATCAGCTCGGCGTGCAGATCGGCGCCGCGCGCTATCTGCTGGAGCTGACCCAGGCCGGCGAGATCGTGCCGCTGCCGCCGTTGACGGCGGTGCCGCTGACCCAGGCCTGGTACCTGGGCCTGGCCAACATCCGCGGCAACCTGGTCGGCGTGATCGACCTGGCGCGTTACCTGGGCGTGGCCGGCGGTGCTGGTGCTGGCGCTGGTGCCGGTACCGCCGCCGGCAGCGATGCGCGGGTGGTGACCTTCGCCGCCGGCATCGGTTTCAATTGCGGCCTGTTGGTCTCGCGCGTGCACGGCTTGCGCCAGGCCGAGAAGATGCAGCCGCAGGGCGACCAGCTGGTCGACACCGACGGCCACGCCTGGACGCCGCTCGATCTGACCATCCTGGTGGCCGACGAGCGCTTCCTGCACGTGGGTCTGTAAGCCTGGCATCCGCATCCGCACGAAATTATGCAATAAACGGTATAAACCGTTCACCGATGGTCTGACCTCTTACTTTACTGGCTGGGAGCTGCAATGGGATTCGCGACTAAACTGACGATGGGATTCACGCCGAAGGGCAAACCCGAGCACGAAGTGGCGCTGACCTCGCCCGACACCCAGTTCGGGCCCAAGCCGGCGCCCGCGGCGCCGGCATCGGCGCCTGAACCGGCAGCCGAAGGCGCTGCTGAAGCGGCCAATCCGCTCAGCCTGGGCGGCATACTGCGCCGCAAAGCCGCCGCCAGCGAAGCCGACCAGGCCCAGGAGCTGCAACTGCCGCTGATCGGCCACCTCTCGCTGGCGCGCCAGCTGCGTATTTTGCTGGTGACTTTCGCCATCGGCATTTTGCTGACCATCGTCGCCCTGTGGCAGAACTCGGCCTCCAACGTGATCGCCTCGGCGCAGACGCAGATCGCCAGTGACGCCCTGATGCACTCGCAGCGGGTCGGCAAGGCGGCCCCCAACGCCATCCAGGGCAATCCCGAAGCGTTCACGCAGCTCGACGAGAGCCGTATTGAACTGACGCGCGACTTGAACCTGTTATCGAAAGGCGGCGATTTCGCCGGCCGCAAGATCCCGGCGCCGTCCTCCACCATGGCCGCCACCCTGGCCACGGCGCGCGCCAAGTGGGTCACCTCGGACAACGCCGCCGGCACCATCCTCAAGATGAAAAACGAGCTGACCGGCTTCAAGGACACCCTCAAGCAGCTCGATGCCCTGTCGCCGCAGCTGGTGGCGCTGTCGGACGACTTTCTGACCCAGAAGAGCGCCAAGGGCGGCAGCGCACGCGAACTGGCGGCGATCGGCCGCATGATGATGCTGACTCAGCGCCTCTCGCGCAGCGCCAGCGAATTTCTCATCTCCGGCGGCATCCGCGCCGATACCGCGTTCCAGCTCGGCCGCGACACCGGCGCCGTGCGCGCCACGCTCGACGGCTTTCTCAATGGCAGCGATACCCTGGGCCTGAGCGCCGTGCGCGACGCCGAACTGCGCGCCAAGCTGGTCGTCATCAGGGAAAAATTCGACGTTTATCAAAAACTGGTCGGTTCGATCCTCGACAAGCTGCCGCGCTTTACCGCCGCCAAGGGCGCCGAGCAGTCGATCTTTTTCGAGAACGAGGAACTGCGCCGTCAACTGTCGAATCTGCAATCGATCTACCGCAGCAACCAGGATTCGACCGACGCCTGGTTCTGGCTGATGGTGTTCGCCTCCGTGTTCACGTTGGCCGTGGCCGGCTCGATCAGCCGCGTGATGCTGCAGGATTCGCGCAACCGCACCCGCGGCGCCGACAGCCGCCGCGCCGAAGCCGAGGCGCAGCGCCTGCTGTCGCAAGCGAAGGAAGAAGAGGCCAAGGCCACCAACGACCAGAACCAGGCCGCCATTTTGCGCCTGATGAACGAACTGCAGGAAGTGGCGGACGGCGACTTGACGGTGCACGCCACGGTGTCGGAAGACATCACCGGGGCGATTGCCGACTCGGTCAACTACACCGTGGAAGAGCTGCGCGGGCTGGTCGAACGGGTCACCACCACTGCCGAGCAGGTCACCACGGCGTCGACCAACGCCCAGAACATCTCATCGAGCCTGTTGACGGCGACCCAGGCGCAGTCGCGTGAAATCGAAGACGCTTCGGCCACCGTGCTGAAAATGGCCAGCGAAATTACCGACGTGTCCAAATCGGCCAACGAATCGGCGGAAGTGGCGCGCCAGTCGGTGGCGGCGGCCCAGCAGGGTTCGACGGCGGTGGAAAACGCCATCAAGGGCATGCACGAAATCCGCGAGCAGATCCAGGAAACCTCCAAGCGCATCAAGCGGCTGGGCGAATCGTCGCAGGAGATCGGCGAGATCACCGAACTGATTTCCGACATTACCGAGCAGACCAACGTGCTGGCGCTGAACG
>JAQGNM010000293.1 GCA_028291845.1 Massilia sp.
CCGGCGCCGATGTCGGCAGGAGTCAGTTGCGTGCGGCGCATGACGGCATCGCCAAGCACCACCAGGCCGGGCAGGGTGGTGATGATGACGACGGCCAGGTAGGCCACGCCGATTTTCAGCAAGGTAAATACCAGCGGCTTTCGAAAGCCGGTCAGCAGCACCGGCAGGGTGACCCGCTGCTTGTTTTCGATCATCAGGCAGGCTTGCATCAGCGCCATGCTCAGCGACGGAATCAGCAGCACGGCGACGAACTGGCCGAGCAGGGGAATCGCGTGCAACATCAACACGAATAGCACGTTGGCAAACAGCAAGGTGGTCAGTGCGGCAGGTTGCTGGCGAAACAGGGCCATGCCCTGCTTGAGCCATAACCAGCCGGTCTTGGCGGGGATTTTGCCGGGGGTGGCGCTCATTGGGTCAACTCCGGTGCCTTCACAAGTATACGTTCGCGCAAGATGCGCTCGAAATGGGTGGGATCGTGCGGGGTCAACAGTTGCGCTTCGCGCGGCTGGTGCAGGTCGACCAGGCGCGACAGCCAGAAGCGCAGGGCAGCGGCGCGCAGCATCGGCTGCCACAGTCGCCGTTCTTGATCGGTAAACGGGCGCACGGCGTGATAAGCGTCCAGCATGGCACGCACCCGCGTTTCGTCGAGCACGCCGCTGTCGACATCGACGCACCAGTCGTTGACGGTGACGGCCAGGTCGAACAGCCAGGTATCGCAGCCGGCAAAATAAAAGTCGAAAAAGCCGGTCAGTCGTTCGCCATCGAACATGACGTTGTTGCGGAACAGGTCGGCATGGACCGGCCCGTTCGGCAGGGCGGCATAGTCGGCGCCGGCGGCGATCTCCATCTGCAGGCGCATTTCGCTACGCAGCAACTCGGCGCTGTCGTCGTCCATCAGCGGCAGCACCTGGGGGGTGGCCCAGGTCCACCACACCAGGCCGCGCAAATTCGGCTGCTGCAAGGGGAAATCGCGCGCCGCCAGGTGCATGCGCGCCAGCATGGCGCCGACGGCGGCGCAGTGGACCGGCCGCGGCGCCATTTGCGAGCGTCCTTCCAGCTTGCTGACGATGGCCGTGGGCTTGCCGTGCAGATCGGTCACCAGCGCGCCGTCCCTGGTGGCAACCGGCGCCGGCACCAGCACGCCGCGCTCGGCCAGGTGGCGCATCAGCTCCAGGTAAAACGGCAACTGCGCAAAGCTGAGCGTCTCGAAAATCGTCAGGACGTATTCGCCGCTGTCGGTGCTGAGAAAGAAATTACTGTTTTCGATGCCCGAGGCGATGCCTTGCAGGGCGGTCGCTTTACCTAAGGGGAATTGCTCGATCCAGGGGGTGAGGTCGTCCAGGCTGACCGCGGTGAAAACTGCCATGTGCGAGCGATGAAGTATGAAAAATGTTCAGGGGTGGCAGGCGGGGCGCGCCTGGATGCGCAGCAGCTTTATTTCACCGTCACGGGTGGCGGCGCGTTGACCGTGTTGTCGGCGCCGGCCGCTTCCGGATCGGTTTTCTTTTTCTTGCTCAAATCAAATTCCAGTACTTTCCACTGGGGCGGCTGCAAGGTCGAACCGTTCTGGGCATTCATTTCCGCCACCGAACCGGGGCGCACACCCTTCATGGTGTAATTGCTGCCGCCGGCGCTCACTTGCACTTCCTTTACGCGGCCGCCATCCTTGGTTTGCGTAATCTTGGTCTTGTTGCCTGCCTTCGGCGTGATCGTCACCGGCGTATCGCTGCCCGGCTCGATGCGCTCGAGCTGCGGCGGCGCTGCGCTCGGTGTCTGCTGGGCCAGGGCGAAGCCGGCCGCCGCCAACATGCTGAGCAGAAAAACTGTCTTGGTAGCAATAGTACGGGATGTGCGCGCCATGATTTTTTGCCTTGTGATTCGTTAACTGTCATTGTAACAAAATCGACACCCGCGCCCGATGCGTTCGCCGAAATCATCCCCATATGCGCAGCATACAGAGTTGTCCCGCCCTGCGTTTTTCGAAAGCGCGATTCTGCGATAATGGCAACCACTTTGCCGCGGTCCGCGCGGCCATCCCGCTTTGAACATATACCATGCAAAATACCCTGCTGTTAGTCGACGGTTCCAGCTATCTTTATCGCGCTTTCCACGCCTTGCCCGACCTGCGCAGCGCCGAGGGCCACCCCACCGGCGCCATGCACGGCATGGTCAACATGCTGCGCCGCCTGCGCGCCGATTACCCGGCGGCATATATCGCCTGCGTGTTCGATGCCAAGGGCAAAACCTTTCGCGACGACATGTATCCCGACTACAAGGCGACGCGCGCGCCGATGCCGGACGATCTGCGCCAGCAGATCGAGCCGATCCATGAAGCCGTAAAACACATGGGCTGGCCGATCCTGATGGTCGACGGCGTCGAGGCCGATGACGTGATCGGCACCCTGTCGGTCGAAGCGAGCAAGCTGGGCATGAAAACCGTGGTGTCGACCGGCGACAAGGATCTGGCGCAACTGGTCAACGACAAGGTCATGCTGATCAATACGATGAGCAATGAAAAGCTCGACGAGGCAGGCGTGCTGGAAAAATTCGGCGTGCCCCCGCATCGCATCATCGACTATCTCACCTTGATCGGCGACACCGTCGACAACATCCCCGGCGTGATGAAATGCGGTCCGAAGACCGCCATCAAATGGCTGACCG
>JAQGNM010000303.1 GCA_028291845.1 Massilia sp.
GGAGCCGGGCTTCCGCTACGGCCGCCAGGGCAATCCGACTGTCTCTGCACTGGAAGACAAGATCACCAGGATGGAAGACGGCGTCTCGTCGATCTGTTTCGCCACCGGCATGGGCGCCATCGGCGCCGTGTTCCAGGGACTGTTGCGGGCGGGCGATCACGTGGTGTCGTCGAGCTTCCTTTTCGGTAACACCAACAGCCTGTGGCAAACGGTGGCGGGGCAGGGCGTGGCGGTTGATTTTGTCGACGCCACCGATGTCGCCAATGTCGAAGCGGCCATTTTGCCGAACACCCGGCTGGTATTTGCCGAAACCATCGCCAACCCGCGCACGCAAATTGCCGACATGGCCAAAATCGGCGAACTGTGCCGCCAGCGCGGCATCCTGTTCGTGGTCGACAACACCATGACCACGCCATATCTGTTCCGCCCGAAAACGGTGGGCGCGGGGCTGGTGGTCAACGCGCTGACCAAGTCGATCGCCGGCCACGGCATTGCGCTTGGCGGGGCGCTGACCGATACCGGCGAATACGACTGGTCGACCTACCCGCACATTTTCGAGAACTACAAGCGCCAACCGCCGGCGCAGTGGGGCATGGTGCAAATCCGCGCCAAGGCGCTGCGCGATTTCGGCGCCTAGCTTGGGCCGGAAGCAGCGCACCACATCGCTGTCGGCGCTGAAACCCTGGCGCTTCGCATGGAAAAAACCTCCAGCAACGCACTGGCGCTGGCGCGCCGGCTCGAAGCCGACCCGCGCGTGGCCGCGGTGCACTATCCCGGTCTGGCTTCGCACCCGCAGCACGCGCTCTCGAACGAACTGTTCCGCGCTCACGGCTTCCTGCTCAGCTTCGAGCTGCGCGACGATATCGACTGCTTCGATTACCTGAACCGCCTGCAGGTGGCCATTCCCGCGAGTAATCTGGGCGACACCCGCACCCTGGTGATACCGGTGGCGCACACGATTTTCTTCGAGATGGGCGCGGAGCGCCGCGGCGCCATGGGGATTGCCGATTCGCTGATCCGGGTGTCGGTGGGCATTGAGGACGAAGCCGATTTGCTGGCCGACTTCGCCGGCGCGCTGGCTTGATTCTTACTTCGCTGGCTCGATTTTTATTTATTAATTGCGACCTGACCATGAAACTGTCCCTGCTGTTCTGTCTGACCCTCGCCGCCGCACCGTTGGCGCACGCCGATGAACTGAGTGACGCCAGCGCGCTGTTCGAGAAAAAATCGTATGCGCAGGCGCTCAAGCTGTACACCAAGCTGGCCAACAGCGGCAATGTGGAAGCCCAGCAGCATCTTGGCGAAATGTACTGGTATGGCGAAGCCGGGACCGTGGACGACGAACTGGCCCGCAACTGGTTCACCAAGGCCGCTGCCAAAGGCAATAAGCCATCAGCCGACGCCCTCGAGGTGATGAAGCAGCGCGTGGCGCGCAAGGCCGACATCGATTATTGGGTAACTAAATACGACGGCAGCGATCTGCGCAGCGGCCCTTACCGCTGCCCGGCGCCGCGCCTGCCGGCGGTTTCGAAGGATAACGCCGACATCAAGGCGACCGCCGACCGTATCGAGGCGTGGCAAACCTGCTACAACAATTTTGTCGGCAACCTCAATGCGGTGATACCCCTGTCGAAGAAGATTCCAGCCGATATCAGCGTGCTGATGAAGCAGGATGAACTCGACAAGGCCGCTGCCCATCTCGAGGAAGTCTACAAGAACGTCAGCGAGGATGCCAAGATCCGCAGTCGGCTGGTGCTGGCCGATGTGGCCGCCTGGCGCGCCGCTACCGACAGCTGGGTCAAGGAACACAACGAGATCGTCAAGAACGCGCCAAGCGTGGAAAAGCAGGACGAGTACGAAGCGCGCCGGCGCAATTACGCGCCGGCGAAATAGCCACGCCTCAGTCGTAAAAGGCGTCGGCGGTTTCTATTTATGTTGTCACTCTGTAAGAATGGTGGGATTATTAAGTTTTACACCTGAATTGACGGAGAACGGCATGAAACATTGGATCGCGGCGCTGGTGCTGGTGGCCGGCGCGGGCAGCGTCTGTGCGGACGAACTGAGCGATGCGGCAAGCGCCCTCGACAAGAAAAATTACGCCGTCGCCGTGGCGTCGTACACCAAGCTGGCCAATGCCGGCAACCCCGAGGCCATGCTGCGCCTCGGCGAAATGTATTGGTATGGCGAGGGCGTGCCGCTCGACCGCGCCAAGGGCGACGCCCTGTTCGCCAAAGCCGCCGCCGCCGGCAACCAGGGTGCGGCCGCCTCGCTCAAACTGAGCGCCCAGCGCCAGGCGCGCATGGCCGACATCGCATACTGGACCAGCGGCTACGACGGCGCCGACCTGACAGCCGGCAAGTATGCGTGCGTGGCCCCGGTATTTCCTCCGTATTCCGAAACCAAGCGCGCCGTCGCCGCCGTCAGCGATTCCTACGCCGCTTACATCGCGTGCTACAACGCCTTCATCGACAACATCGGCGCGGCCATGCCGGCCGGCAAGCGCATCCCCGAAGAGGTGGCATTGCTGATGAGCGAAGACGAGCTTGCGCAGGCCCGCGCCCACCTGGACAAGGTGTACACCGCCGCCGCCGCCCGCGGCAGGGCCGCCGCCGACCAGACCCTGGCGCAGAACGCCGCCTGGGCCAAGGGAACCGAGGAGTACCTGAAGACCCAGCAACTGCGGCGCGATCAACTGCAGGCGGAGATGGACCGCCAGCGCGCGTCGAACGCCAACACCTCGGTGGGCGGACGCGTACAGGGCGGTTCGAGATAATCGACGCATCGCGTGGCGCTCGACGCCTTCCCGGCGCAACTGCGGCCGCTGCATTCATGTGTCAATTGCAGTTTCACTGACGTTCTCAACCTGGAGTATGAAATGAAGCGGATCGTATTGAGTATTGCCTTGCTGTGTGCCGCCGTTCCGGCGCTGGCGCAAAATTCCCCCGCGCCGGCGCCCGCGGCGACCCGGCACACCACGCCCACCGAGCAGCGCGCCTTCACCGACGCCACCGTCAAGGCGGCGGCCGGCGACAGCGATGCCATGCTGCGCCTAGGGGAAATGTACTGGTACGGCGACGGCCCGCCGCTCGACCGCGAAAAGGCCGATACGCTGTTCCGCCAGGCCGCCAAAGCTGGCAATCCCGGCGCCGCGGCGGCCTTGCGCCTGACGCCGGAGCGCCAGGTCCATCTGGCCGACATCGCCTACTGGAGCGGCGGCATCACCGCACGCCAGCTGACGGGCGCGCAGTTCAATTGCGAGGGGCCGGCGTTCCCGCCCTATTCGGACATCCGCGTCGATGCGGTCAAGGTCGTCAAATCCTATGAAGCGTATCGCGGCTGCTACAACAACTACGTCGAAAAGTTATTCGGCGACTTGCCGACGGCGCGCCGCATCCCGGCCGACGTGGCGCTGCTGATGAGCGAAGACGAGTTCGAGCAGGCCGCCCGGCACATCGATAAGTTGGTCGCCTCCACCGTGGCCGACCTGCAGCGAATATCGGCGCCGGTGCTGGCCGAGCGCGACCGCTGGGTCGAGCGCAGCGTTGCGTACATCACCACCCAGGAACTGCGGCGCCAGACCACCACGGCGGCGAGCCAGATGAATGATCGGGCATGCAACGGCGGCGGCCACTGCCCGTGAAAAGAGCCGTATGCGCGGCACTGCTGCTATGTTTTGCCATGACAGCCAAGGCGGCACCGGCCGCGCCGCGTCCGAGCGACGGCGCTGCCTTGTCCTTGCCGCTGACCGCCATGCAGGCGGAGAAGGGCGACCCGGCAGCATTATTGCGTCTCGGTGAAATGTACTGGTATGGCGATCGGGCGCCGCTCGACCGGGTGCGCGGCGACCTGATGTTCGCGCGCGCGGCGGCGGCCGGCAGCCCGCAGGCGCCGGCCGCCCTGAAAATGAGCGCGCAGCGCCAGCGGCAGCTTGCCGACATCGAATGGTGGCTTGCCGGGGATCAGG
>JAQGNM010000306.1 GCA_028291845.1 Massilia sp.
GTCGATACCGGCAACACTGGCCAGGCCAACCGGCTGTTCGGACGGCAGGCGCAGGTGGGTTTGAAAGGCAGCTGGGGTACCTTGACCCTGGGTCGGCAAAACAATATGACCTATATCTCGTCGTTGAAGACCGATGTGCTGGGGCCGAATCTGTTTGCCATCGGCAGCATCGACCCCTATCTGCCGAATGCCCGCAGCGACAATGCGATCGGCTATATGGGTAACTTCAGCGGCGTGGTGGTCGGCGCCACTTACAGCACCGGCCGCGACGCATCGTCCGCCGGCGGTCCTGCCGGTACCAACTGCGCCGGCGAAGTGGCGGGCAATTCGCGCGCTTGCCGCCAGTACACCGGCCTGCTCGGTTATGAGACGAAGGAGTGGGGCGTCAACGCATCGTACGACAAGATGTATGGAAATACCGGCGCGGCGGGCGGCTTGAGCAGCTCGGACAACTACGATGTGCGCACCACGTATAACGGCTATGTGTTCATCGGCGATGCCAAACTCGGCGGGGGCCTGGTCAGCCGCGACCTGCACGCCGTGACCGGCCTTGCAGAAACCGATTTATATTATCTGGGCGTGAGTAAACCGTTTAACGCGTTCACGGCGGACCTGCAGTTCGCCAAACGTTTTGCCAAAAACTCGCCGGACGACCTGTCGATGCTGGTGGCCCGCCTTACTTATGCCTTCTCGAAGCGCAGCGCGGTATACGGCGCAATCGGCCGCCTCGACAACAAGGGACGCTCGGCGGTCTCGATCGACGCTGGCGGCACGGTGGGTGCCGGGCTGGCGCAGAATGGCGTGATGGCAGGCCTGCGTCACAACTTCTGATAGGACGAGAAGGTTATCGCAGCCGGACGATACTACCGCAGCAGCACCGACAGTTCGCCGGCGCTGCGCTGCAGCACCGGCAGAAATTCCCGTTCCATCTGTTCGATGCTGACCCGGGCCGCTTGCGCGCCGACGTTCAGCGCAGCGAGCACGGCGCCGGAGGCGCCGCGCACCGGCACTGCGATCGATCGCAAACCCAGTTCGAGTTCTTCGTCGATGACGGCGTAACCATGCTCGCGTACGCCGGCGAGGATGTCGCGCAGGCGGGCCTGGCTGGTGACGGTACGCGCCGTCATTGGACGCAGTTTCACGCGCGCAAAATAGGCATCGAGTTCGGCCGGCGGCAGGTGCGCCAGCATGCAGCGTCCCAGCGAGGTGCAGTAGGCGGGCAGGCGGCTGCCGGTGTTGAGGGCGACCGACATCACCCTGGAGGCGGCCGCGCGCGCCACGTACAGCACTTCGTCATCTTCAAGGACGGCAAGCGAACTCGATTCGCCCAGCGTGCGGCTGATGTTGTTCAGGTAGGGTTGGCTCGACACCGTCAGCGGCGTCGACGACAAGTAAGAGTAGCCGAGGGTGAGTACCTTCGGCCGCAGCGAAAAGTTGTTCAGTTCGGCATCGACATAGCCGAGCTGCTGCAGGGTGTACAGGCAGCGGCGCACGGCGGCGCGCGGAATGCCGGTTTTCTGGCTGATGTTGGCAATCGTTTGCGGCTTGCGCGAATCGCTGAACGCCCGTAGCACGGCGATGCCGCGCGCGAGCGAGGTCATGAAGCTGGGATCGGCCAGTGCATCGATCTGCTGGGCGATCGTCGGTTCCGCCGAGGCCGCTGAGGGTTCGCCGGCGTCGTCTGGTAATTCGTCCTGTGGCAGGACCTTGGGTAAATTATTCATACGTGGATTGTAATTGTATCGGCAAGATTTCGTGGATTTTGCTTGACCCGGCAGGCGGCATGCCGATACACTGGGTTGGGCGATAATCAGATACTTGTGCGATTATCGAACATTTTAACTCCCAGTACAAGCGCTTCCTTTCGGTGGCGACAGATAGAGGCTTTCCATGATCGACAAGACTTTTGCCACCCTCGAACAGGCGGTGGCTGACATACACGACGGGGCCACCGTCATGATCGGCGGGTTCGGCAACGCCGGCATGCCATCGGCGCTGATCGACGCGCTGATCGCACAGGGGGCGAAGGACCTGACAATCGTCAACAACAACGCCGGCAACGGCGAGACCGGCCTGGCGGCCCTGCTCAAGGCGCGCCGCGTCAAGAAAATCATTTGCTCGTTTCCGCGCCAGGCGGACTCCCACCATTTCGACGCCTTGTACCGGTCCGGCGAGATTGAACTGGAGCTGACGCCACAGGGCAACCTGGCCGAACGGATTCGCGCGGCCGGCGCCGGCATCGGCGGTTTCTTTTCTCCGACCAGCTACGGCACCTTGCTCGCCGAAGGCAAGGAGACCCGCCTGATCGACGGGCGCCATTATGTGCTCGAATCGCCCATTCACGCCGATTTTGCCCTGATCAAGGCGCTCAAGGGTGATCGCTGGGGCAACCTGATATACCGCAAGACGGCGCGTAATTTCGGGCCGGTCATGGCGATGGCGGCCAAGGTGACGATCGCGCAGGTGACGGAGATTGTCGCGCTTGGCGAGCTCGATCCCGAGGCGATCGTCACGCCGGGTATTTTTGTGCAACGTGTCGTCAAGGAGGCAGCATGATCAAGCGATTCAACCGCGAACAGATGGCCGCGCGGGTCGCGCAGGACATTCCGGAAGGCGCCTACGTCAACCTCGGTATCGGCTTGCCGACCAAGGTGGCGAATTACCTGCCGGTCGACCGCGAAATTTTTCTGCACAGCGAAAACGGTCTGCTCGGCATGGGGCCTGCTCCGGCGCCGGGCGAAGAAGACGATGACCTCACCAACGCCGGCAAGGAACCGGTGACCTTGCTGGCGGGCGGCGCGTTTTTTCATCACGCCGACTCGTTTGCCATGATGCGGGGCGGGCACCTGGATGTGTGCGTGCTGGGCGCATTCCAGGTGGCCGCCAACGGCGACCTGGCCAATTGGCACACCGGCGCCCCGGATGCGATTCCCGCGGTGGGCGGCGCGATGGATCTGGCGATCGGCGCCAAGCAGGTGTTTGTCATGATGGAGCATCAGACCAAGAGCGGCGACAGCAAGATCGTCGAGCGCTGCACCTATCCGCTGACCAGCGTCGCCTGCGTCAATCGCATCTATACCGACCTGGCGGTGATCGACATCACGCCCGATGGCCTGGTGGTGCGCGAAATGGCCGAAGGCCTGACCCTGGACGCCTTGCAGGCAATGACTGCCGCGCCCTTGCGCGCGGCTTGACGAAAAAATAAAGGAGTTTGCATGACTGAAGCGTTTATTTGTGACGCCATCCGCACGCCCATCGGCCGCTACGGCGGGGCCCTGAAAGACGTGCGGGCCGACGATTTGGCCGCTCTTCCCATCAAGGCTTTGATGGAGCGCAATCCGACGGTCGACTGGAGCGCCGTCGACGATGTGATTCTCGGCTGCGCCAACCAGGCAGGCGAGGACAACCGCAACGTCGCCCGCATGGCGGCCTTGCTGGCGGGCTTGCCGGAAAACGTACCGGGTTCCACCGTCAATCGCTTGTGCGGGTCCGGCATGGACGCCATCGGCATCGCCGCGCGCGCCATCCGCTCCGGTGAGACCGCATTGATGATCGCCGGCGGGGTCGAATCGATGACCCGTGCACCGTTTGTGATGGGCAAGTCCGACGCCGCCTTTTCCAGGGCGGCTGCCATCTTCGACACCACCATCGGCTGGCGCTTCATCAACAAGCGCATGCAGGCCCTGTACGGTACCGATTCGATGCCGGAGACGGCGGAGAATGTCGCGGTCGATTTTCACGTCAGCCGCGCCGACCAGGATGCTTTTGCCCTGGCCAGCCAGCAGAAAACCGCCGCGGCGCAGGCGGCGGGGTACTTCGCCGATGAAATCGTTGCCGTCTCGATTCCGCAAAAGAAAGGCGATGCGCTGCAATTTTCCCAGGACGAACATCCGCGCGCGACAACACTCGAGTCACTTGGCAAACTGAAAGGCGTGGTCAGGCCTGACGGCAGCGTCACCGCCGGCAACGCATCGGGTGTCAACGACGGCGCCTGCGCGCTGCTGCTCGCCGGCGGCGATGCGCTCAGCCGGCACGGCCTGGTGCCGCGGGCGCGCATCGTCGGCATGGCCACCGCAGGTGTCGCGCCCCGCATCATGGGGATCGGCCCGGCGCCGGCGACGCAAAAGCTGCTTGCTCAAATTGGCATGACCTTGGACCAGATGGATGTGATCGAGCTGAACGAGGCTTTCGCGTCGCAGGGGCTGGCGGTGCTGCGGCAACTCGGCGTCGCCGATGATGACGAGCGCGTCAATCCCTACGGCGGCGGCATCGCGCTCGGCCATCCGCTCGGCATGAGCGGCGCGCGGCTGGTGACCACGGCGGTGTACCAGCTCCAGCGTCGCGGCGGCCGCTACGCGCTATGCACCATGTGCATCGGGGTCGGGCAGGGCATCGCGATGGTCATCGA
>JAQGNM010000323.1 GCA_028291845.1 Massilia sp.
TCTGCCTTCGACTTAGCCAGCCACTCCAGCAAACTTGCGTGCCCTGCAGCTGAATTATCGAGCACTTTCGATTTCACTTTGCCGTTGGTCAGCAAAGCAATATCGACCTTCAACTTACTCACATCAACGGAAGGCGGAGGGTCAGGTCTGACAAATGGACACAAGCTCTACCGTGCCAGTCTGCCGAGCCCGTTTGCTCCGAGCGGTTTATTAGCGTTCGGTCCGCCTAAAACGGTCGCCTAGTTCGCACATCTGATCATTCTCACTGTCGACATCTAATGATCCCGTAGGGTCGCAAGATGACCAGGCCTCTTCGACTACAATTTCCCGGCGCGCTCTATCACGTCACTTCACGCGGCAACCGCCGCAGTCAGATCTTTCGCGACGATGTCGACCGGACTACTTGGCTCGATGTGCTCGCCATGGTTTGCGAACGCCACCACTGCATCGTCCATAGTTTTTGCCTGATGTCCAATCACTTTCATCTGATGTTCGAGACGGTCGAGCCGAACTTGTGTCGCGCCATGCGCCAGCTCAACGGCGAGTACTCGCAGCTTTTCAACCGGCGCCACAGCACCGTTGGCCATCTCTTTCAAGGGCGCTACAAGGCCATCCTAGTGCAGAAAGAAAGTTACCTGCTCGAGTTGAGCCGCTATATAGTCTTAAATCCCCTGCGGGCAAACATGGTGGCCTCGCTTGACGAATGGCCATGGAGCAGTCACCGATATTTCGTGGGCGCAGCGCAGTCCCCCGCTTGGCTTGAATGTGACTGGCTCCTCGCCCAGTTCGGCACTTGCCGGACGCATGCTGTCACGGCTTACAAAGAATTCGTGTTGGACGGAATCGGCAAAGTCAGCCCGCTCGTCGAAACTCGCCATCAGGTCTTGTTGGGCGACGACTGCTTTGTCGCAGAACACCAGCAACTCCAACAATCCGAGGATCTCGTCGAAACTGCCCGAGTTGAGCGCGCTGCCGTTGCCTTGTCGTTGACCGAGTACCGTAAGCGCTTTCCCGATAGGGACGAAGCGATGGCGCGCGCGTACTTTTCTACTGCTTTCACAATGTCGAAGATCGCCGTTGCCTTCAACGTGTCAATCAAAACTGTCAGCCGCGCTGTTGTCATCTGGGAAGGCCGTCCGGGAAAGACTGGGGCATAGGCGGTGGCACAGTGGGCAGGCGGAGGGTCAGGTCTCACAAACATACATAAGTCCGCCTGTGAGCGAACTAGAACAGCAAGCCCATGTATGTTTGTGAGACCTGACCCTCGACGTAAGCGTCCGCCCAGCACCGTATTGATCCAGCTGATCAGTTGCTGCAATATGGCTGCATTCCGCTGGGAAGCGGCAAGAGGAATTTAAGCAGGGATCAGCTGCCCGGCGCAACGCCAGGGCAAGAACTCGTCAACGCGGTTGACGGGGTGATCGGCGATGCGGGCCAGCACATGGCCCAACCAGGCCTCGGGATCGACGCCATTGAGTTTGGCCGTGCCGATCAGCGAGTAAATCGCCGCTGCCCGTTCGCCACCCGTGTCGGCGCCGGCGAACAGGTAATTGCGCCGGCCGATGGCAACGCCACGCAGGGCCCGTTCTGCGGCCGAGTTGTCGATCTCGATGGCGCCGTCATCGCAGTAGCGGCACAGTGCCGGCCACAGGTTGAGGGCGTACATGATCGCCGCCGACGTATCGGACTTGCGCGAGAGTTTGTCGAGCGAAGCGCGCAGCCAGGTCTCGAGGTCGTCGATCAGCGGCTTGGCGCGCTCTTGCCGCACCAGGCGTCGCTCGTCCGGCGGCCTGCCGCGGATAGCCGCCTCGATCGCGTACAGTTCGCCGATCCGGCGCAGCGCTTCGGCCGTCAGCGCCGAGGGTCGCGCTGCATGGAGATCGTAAAACTTGCGGCGGGCGTGCGCCCAGCACGCTGCTTCATGGATCGCGCCGCCTTCGTACAGCGCGTTGAAGCCTGCGTAGGCGTCCGCTTGCAGCACGCCTTCGAAGGTGGCGAGATGGGTTTGTGGATGCACGCCTTTGCGGTCGGGGCTGTAAGCTAACCACACCGCCGCCGGCGTGGTGTCGCCGCTCGGACGGTCATCCCGAACATAGGTCCACAGGCGCGCCGTTTTGGTCTTGCCGTTGCCCGGTGCGAGCACGGGGATCGGCGTGTCGTCGGCGTGCAGTTTGGTTGCCGCCAGCACGTGGTTGCGGATGGCGTCGACCAGTGGCCGCAGCAACGCGCTGGCAGCACCTACCCAGCCGGCCAGCAGCGCCCGATCGAGATCGAGGCCATCGCGGGCGTAGATGACCGATTGACGGTACAGCGGCAGGTGGTCGGCGAACTTGGCCACCAGGATGTGCGCCAACAGGCCGGGGCCGGCGATGCCGCGCTCGATCGGGCGGCTTGGCGCCGGCGCCTGGACGATCGTGTCGCAACAAGTGCAGGCTAGCTTGGGTCGCATGTGGCGGATCACGCGGAAGCTGGCCGGCACGTATTCGAGTTGTTCGGCCACGTCCTCGCCCAAGTGGCGCAGACCGCCGCCGCAGGACGGGCAGGCATCGCTTGCCGGCAGGTAGACTTTCTCATCGCGCGGCAGGTGTTCCGGCAGCGGTTTGCGCACCGATTTCTTGCGCGGCGCCTGGTCGGCCGCCGGCATCTCGCGCGCCGCTTCTGCCTCGTCAGCTTGCAGGTCTTCCAGCTGCAGTTCCAACTGTTCGATCTGAAGATCGAGCTTCTCGGATTTGCGGCCGAACTGCATGCGCCGCAGCTTGGCGATCATCAGCTTGAGATGCTCGATCTCGGCGGCGCCGGTGTTTACTTGCGCCTCCAGGCCGATGATCCGCTCGTCGCGCATCAACAGCATGGCTTTTAAAGCTTCAATGTCGTTAGGGAGGTCGGCGGCGCTGAGCATGACGGGAGTTTACGCGTGGTCGAGCACGTTTACAAGCCCGATGTCGGTTTCCAGGTGCGCTCGGGCCGGCGCCAGTCGATCCCCTCGAGCAGCATCGACAGCTGCGCCTGACTCAGAGAGACAGTGCCGTCAGCCGCTTGTGGCCAGATGAAGCGGCCACGTTCGAGGCGCTTGGCCAGCAGACACAGGCCGTCGCCGGTCCACCAGAGCAGCTTGACCATGTCGCCGCGCCGGCCGCGGAACACGAACACGTGGCCGCTGAACGGATCTTCGGCCAGCGCCGTCTCGACCTTCGACGCCAGGCAGTTAAATCCGGCCCGCATGTCGGTGACGCCGGCGGCCAGCCAGATGCGGGTGCCCGCTGGCAGGCCGATCATGGACGCAGGCTGCGGAACACGGCGCGCAGCAACGCTTCATCCGGTGACCCGCTCACGCGCACGCAGGCATCGCCGATCACTACTTCGATAGCAGTGGGCGCGCTGGTCGCCGCCACCGCCGCCTTCAAACTGGGCGCCGCCGTCGGCCGCTCCAACACAATGGGGAGCAGCACCGGCGAAGCTGGTGCCGGTTCGGCTTCGCGTGCACGCAATTCTCGCCGCCAGCGGAACACCATGTTGACATTGAGTTGGTGCGCCATCGCCAGCTTGGCCACGGAGATGCCAGGCTCGCAAGCAGCCATGGCGACCTGTCGCTTGAACTCCTTGGGATAATTCGGCTGACCCCTGCGGTTGCCGGCGATATCGACACTGTCCAAAGTAGTACCCATCACAAAATAGTGGGGACTACTTTGGAGTGTGGCGGCGGCTAAGTAAACACGGTACAGGGACGACGCTTACAATAATGTCGACATTTTTTTTGTTGGAGCGAGTCCGGCGCCGGCTACAAATCCGCCGACTCCCGCCTAT
>JAQGNM010000354.1 GCA_028291845.1 Massilia sp.
GGTGGCGCGCAAGAAGGTCGCCAGTTCCTGCGCCTCGCTGCGCACCGACCCCGTAAAGCCGTTTTTCAGCGACAGGTCGCCGAGCGCCTTGCTCGACACCCGCAGGCCGCTGACGGCCACCAGGCTGTAGGCCAGCATGTCGTTGGGGTCGCGCTCGAGCGCTTGCTGGCCGCTGACAATGGCTTCGCCGTAGTTCTTGTCGTCGAAACGCATCTGGGCGATGCGCAGCAACGGCGTCTTGTCGGCCGGGTTGCTGGCGGCGGCTGCCTTGAGCATGGCGTACGCCTGGTCCGGCCGGCCCGCCTTGGCAGCGGCGTCGGCGTCGCTGAGGATGCTGGCCATGCTGGCGCCCTTGGTGGTGGGCGTCGCTGCCGGGCCGGCGCAGGCTGCCAGCAGGGCGGCGCAGGCCAGCGCGGGGGAAATGCGATAAATAGTCATTGAGGTTCTCCGGTACCGTTTGTCCAGCCGCCATATTGGACTTGAGAAATATCGTCTCTTTGCGCGCGATCAATTGTTTTGCGGTTGTGGTGATTCCGAGAAATATGCGGCGCGCTTGCGACAACGCAGCAAAGCGTGCGGTATTTCGTCCCAAGCTTGGCGTTTGTTTCCACACGTCATTAGTTCACAGGAGGCTCCATGACCCAACACGCCGAACGACGCGCGGCCCCCACCTTGCTCAGCAATCGCGGCGCCGGCGGCGCCGGACCGCAAAGCCTGCTCGACCTGATGTACGAAGGTTTTTATGCGCTGTATCTGATGAAGAACGGCAGCGGCCCGCAGGACCCGAACGTGTTTGCCGATACCATCAGCAGCTTCCTGGCCGACGTCGACCGCCAGGCGCGCACCCTGGGCGCCTCGGCCGACGACGTGCACGCCGCCCGCTACGCCTTCTGCGCCGCCGTCGACGAAATCATCCTGCGTTCGCCCTATAAGGCGCGCGAGGCGTGGCAGACCCGCCCGCTGCAGCTGCGCCTGTTCGGCGACCAGCTGGCCGGCGAACACTTCTTCAACAAGCTCGAAGAACTGCGCGCGCGCGGCGCCCCGCATTTGCAGGCGCTGGAGGTGTTTCATATGTGCCTGCTGATGGGGTTTCAGGGCCGTTACGCACTCGACGGCGACGAGAAGCTCAAGTTCATGTGCGCCACGCTCGGCAACGAGATCGCCCGCATGCGCGGCCACACGCGCGCCTTTGCGCCGCATGCCGAGCGGCCCGACCAGATCGCCAACAAGCTGCGCGGCGACCTCTCGCTGTGGGTGTTGACGGCGGTGTTCGCGCTGGCGGGCCTGGGCGCCTATATCGGCATGCGCGCCAGCCTGGCCCATTCGACCGAGCAGTCGCTGGCCGGCTACAACGACATGATCAAACTGCCGCCGCGCGCGGCCAGCGTCACCATCACCCTGCCGTAAATAAAAAAATGGGCGCTTACGGCGCCCATCGTCGTATACGTTTTCCCTGGCCTACTGCACCACCTTGAACTCGATACGCCGGTTGCGCGCCCTGCCCTCCGCCGTGCGGTTGTCCGCCACCGGCCGGTCCGGCCCCTCCCCCGACACCGCGACCAGCTCGGGCTTGACGCCCCTGGCGCCGACGTAGGCGCGTACCGCTTCGGCGCGCGCCTGCGACAAGGCCAGGTTACTGGCGCGCGCGCCGGCATTGTCGGTGTGGCCGATCACCTCGACCTTCTTGTCCTTCAGCGCCAGCAGCGCCACGCTCATCTGGTCGAGAATGGCCTTGCCCGAATCGGTCAGGGTCGCCTTGCCGGACTCGAATTCGATGATGCGGTTGGCCAGCGCGGCGTCGAGCACCGATTGCTCGGAGGCCACCACCCGCAAGCCGTTATTGACGGCGATGCCGCCAACGGCGGACAGTTCGGCGCCGATCTGCAGACGCTGCGCTTCGCTGGCGACGTCACCGCGCAGCGATGCGGAGGCGCCGTCGACCTTCAGCTGGCCGTGGCTGACCAGCTTCAGGTTCGGCCCGATCAACTGGCCGAGCGCCTCGTTCCATTCGCGCGATGCGGCCACCTTCCCCACCGTCAGCTGGTCGACCACGCGGGCGGCGCCGAACACCTGGCGCAGCCTGGCCAGCAGCGCCGCGCGCGCCGCCTCATCGGCCAGCATGCCGCTGACGATGATCGGGCCACCGGCGCCGGCCGGCACGGCGGTGGCGGGCGGCGCCGCCGCCGGCACCGGGGAAATTTGCGCCAGCGCCGCGCCGGCCCACAGCAGCACGCCCGTCATCAGGGTTTTCTTCACTTGGCAACTCCCAGAAAAGTATCGAGAAACAGTTCGCGCGCCATCTGCAGGGGCAAGGCCGGCTGGGCCAGATAGCTGGCCAGGGCGCGCACGTCGACATCGACGCCGAGCTGCTCGTCGACCCAGCCGGTGTCCAACAGACCCACCTGGTGGTGCTGACCGACCAGCGGATCGATGATGGCGTGCAGGGCCGCCACGCAGGCGTCGCAAAAGCCCACCACCAGCACCGGCTCGCCGTCGCGCTCGGTGAAAAACAGCGCCAGGTCGAGATCGGCCTGGCGCAGGAACGGCGCGATCAGCTCCATCCAGAACGCCGCCACGGCCGGGCGCACGGCGGCCTCGCGCGGCAGCGGCAGCACCAGGCTTTTTTCCAGGTCGGCGGCGCCGCTGTGCATCACCGGCTGCAGCAGCATCCCCAGCGCCAGCACCAGGTTGACGACGTCGCCGCGGCCCAGTTGCGCCGCCAGCGAGCCGACCGTACCGGCGCCGAGAAACGCCGCCAGCGAAGCCGATGCATCCTGCTCCAGCGCCGGCGCGCGCTCGGCCAGCGCCTGCAGCGGCTTGAGCGGCTCGGGCGAGGCCAGCACCGCCGGCGTGCCCTCGGCCAGCACGCCGAACAGCGGCGCCAGCGCCAGCGGGCATTGGGCGACAAACTCCGCCGGCGCGTTGACGGCGATGGCGCGCATGATCAGGAAGGGAAAGCGGCGGCCCGACTGATCGTGGCTGGCGACGATGCGGCCGGCCACCGCATGACGGCGGCGCGGTCCGACAAAGGCGAACGCCACCGGCGCCATGGCGTCGTAATGCAGCTTCCAGCGCGGCTCGACCGGCAGGCGCGTCATCACCTCGGCCAGCCAGTCGTCGAGCACCCCCATCAGTTCGGCGTCGGGCGCCAGCTTGACGAAGTCGCTGCACGCCGGCAGCTTGCCGAACCAGCCCAGGCGTTCGCGCGCGAGCGCCGCGCTCATGGCGGCGTTCATGGCGCCCCCGTGCCGGCGGCAGCGAGGGTGGCGGCAGGCGCGGTTTCGCGCCCGGCGATGGCGGCCGGCAGGTGCAGGCCGCGAAAGCCCTGGCCCGACGCCGCCGGCGCGCCGGCTTCGCCGTTGCTGATGATCTTCAGGTCTACCGTCACCGACACCAGGCCGCTGGTCCAGCGCAGCTCGAACACGCCGCCATCCTTCTTCTTGCGCGCGGCGGCGTCGATCAGTTTTTTCAAGCCCTGGTCCGAGCTGTCGCTGAACACTTCCACCGTGCGCCCGTCGACGGTGACGGCCGACACGCGCGCGCCCGGCACCCCTTGCGGGCCCGGATGCACCATGTTGGTCCAGGCCGGCGCGGTATTCTTGTAGCGCATCTGCTGGCCGGCGATTTCGACGGTGTATTCCGCGATGCCCGGCACCGCCTGCGGCAGCATCTGGAACACCGTTTGCGGCGCGGCGGGCGCCGCCACGCCGTTGGCCGACAGCGGCGCGATCCAGCCGGGGAAACTGGCCACCGCCTGCGGCGACAGGGTGATGCCGATGTCGGCCCAGGTGCGCGCCGAGACCACATCGCCGCGCCGCACCACCAGCGGCCCCATCGCCGTGCCGACGAACTTGGCGATGGCGCCGTCGGGGCCGAACACCTGGCCGATGTCGGCCGCCGACGCTTCCGGCGCACCCGCCACGAACGGCGCCTTCGACGCCAGATTCTTCTGGAACGGTTCGATCACCTGGGCGCGCCAGGTCTTGTTCAATTCGATCTCGCTGGGGGTGACGATGACGGCGAAGATCTGCATCAGCGGGCGCACCAGGATCGGCCGCAAGGCCAGTTTCTGCGACTCGCTCATCCCGGTCAGCATCTGCTCGTCGACATATTTGAGGGCATCGGACAGCTCGGAACCGCTGCCCTCCAGGGTCTGCTGCATGAACTGCTTGGCGCCCGGACCCGGATCGCCCTGGTTCTTCAGCTGGTTGAGCCGTCCGCGCAGGCGCGACAGGGCGTCGAGATAGCCGCCCATCAGCGACGCCTGTTTTTCGCGCAAGCCCACCAGGCGCGCCACGCCGGCAAATTCGCGGCCGACCGCACCGAGTCCGCTCGGATCGACCGGCACCGCGCCGGTGGTGGGCAGCACCACCGCGTCGCGCACTTCGGCCGGCGCCTGGCCCGACAGCTTGCTCACGATCGACGCCCACACGCCCTTCTCGACTCGCTCGCGGGTGGCCGCCGCGGTGGCTGCGCCCGGATTGTCCCAGGAGGTTTGCTGATAAATAGTTTCGAGCAGCCGGGCCAGCGGCGAATTCTGGGTGTCGCCGAGCCGGTTCATGGCGTTGATGCCGCCTTCGAAGCTGCCCAGGTCGGCGATGGTGACGCCCTGGACGAACTTCTGCCACTCGCCGATGTAGTCCGACTTGTACATCTCGGTGAGGGTTTTCTGGATTTGTTCGGGGCTGCCTTCCAAGGTCAAATCGTCCTTGACCGCGGTCTTGAGCACCCAGTCGGTGCTTTGCAGCTCCTTGTTCGAGGCCTCGCGGATGGCGTTGTAGACGAAGCCGGTCCAGGCCTCGCGGGTGAAGGCGCCGGAGACGGCGGCGCTGCCGCCCAACAGCGCCTGGCCCTGGCCTTCCCCCTGGCCCTGCTGCGGCTGGCCGACGATGCGCGCCACCGTGATGCCGGTAAAACGGGTGGCGGCGCGCGCCTTGATGTCGGCGTAGACCCGCTCGCGCGCCGGCGTGCCGCGCACCACCTTGCGCAGGTTTTCGCGCGCCGTGTCGAGCAGGCCCAGTTTGGGCGTCAGCTGCGGCCAGGCCGGGTCGCTCAGCTGGGTCAGGTGGTAGCTCAGCAGGCGCTCGGCGCTGCGCACCATCTGCTCGTGCGGCATGGCGCCACGGTTCGATTCGAGCCAGCCGCGCCAGAAGCGGGTCAGCTGATCGTTCAGGTGGCCCGTCTCGGCGCGGCTTTTATCGGCCAGCATCAGATAGGTTTTGAGGGCGTTGTAGCCGTCGGTGACGCTGGTGGTGGAGGCGTCTTGGTAGATGCCGGTTTTGAGCGGGGCCGCCCCGGTGGGAGCGGCGGATGCGGCCGATACAGTTGCGGCGGCGGCGGCCGGATCGAGGCGGCTGCCATTGGCGTTCATCTCCGCCAAATGCGCCTCGAGGGCGGCGGCCACCGGTTGCAGCATCACTTCGCGTACGCCGCCAAAGTATTCGTCGCGCAGCTTGCGTTCGAGCGCGGCGCCCTGGTACAGGCCGAAGCCGAGCATCCACGGTTTGTCGCGGCGATAACGGTCGAGTTGTTCGATCCGGTCCTGCAGGATCTCCAGCGCTTCCAGGCGGGCCTGCAAATCGGCGCGCTTTTCCTGCAGGCGCACTACTTTGTCGAGGTCCGCCTGCACGTTCGCCACCAGCTGCTTGTTGCTCATGTACGACCAGCTCCACGCCCCCAGCGAGCAGCCCAGCAGGATGGTGGCGGCGAAGAAGGCGCCATACTTCCAACGCGCGCTGGCCGGACTGGTGTAGCGCGCCACCAGCTCCTTGTCGGCGAAGATCACCTTGCGGAACAGGTCGAGCAGGAAGTATCCCGACTGGTCGCCGCTGCCCGCGGCGATGCGCTGTTCGGCCAGCGCCAGGTCGAAACGGCTGGCCACCCGCTTGGACGACTGGTTCGGTGTGCCGCCCTCCTGCAGCGCGCTGGTAAAGTAAAAACCGCGGAACACCGGCTTGAACTGATAGGTGTTTTCGTCGAACAGGGTGGCCAAAAACGAGCGCAGCGGGGTCTTGATCGACGCGAACTCGGGCGGAAAGGTGAACACGCCGGGGCGCAAGGTGGCGCTGCGGTTGGCCATGCTGGCCAGGCTCATCTCCTTCAGGCCGTCGTGCAGTTCATCGAAGTGCTGATCGAAAAACGCCAGCACGTCGGGCGGCGTGCTGCGGCGGTTGTAGCGCATGGTGGCGCCCCACACGCGATCGCGTTCGCTGCGTTCGGTGTCATGGAAAAAGTCGCCGAAGCCGGCGATCAGGTCGGCTTTGGTAAACACCACGTAGACCGGGGCGAACACCCCTAACCGTTCGGTCAGTTCCTGCACGCGGGTGCGCAGGCTCTTGGCCAGCTCGATCGATTTTTTCGGGCCTTCTCCCATCAGCTCGGCCACGCTGACGCAAATGAGGATGCCGTTGATGGGCGCGCGCCGGCGGTATTTGCGCAACAGGCCGAGAAAGCTGAACCACTCGGCGCGGTCCGATTCGATCGTCGAATAGCGCCCCGCGGTGTCGAGCAGGATGCCCTGACTGGTAAAGAACCAGTCGCAGTTGCGGGTGCCGCCGACGCCCTGCACCGCCTTGCTGCCGGCGATCGGAAACTGCAGCCCGGAGTAGCCGACGGCGCTGCTCTTGCCCGCCGCCGGATTGCCGATGATCATATACCAGGGCAACTCGTAGAGCGCGGCGGCGCCGCTGTTCAAGCCCAGCTTCGAGGTCTTGATGGTGGCGATCGCTTCGAGCATGCTCTTTTTCAGCACGCTGACGGCGCCGGCGCGGTCCTGTTCGGCCGCGCTGGCGGCCGGCGCCGCCAGCGGCGCTTCACTGGCCGCATCGGCCGGCAGCATGCTCTCGCCCAGCAGCGCCGCCTGGCGCTTGCGGTAATGGCGACGGGTCAACCACCACGCCCCCCACACGGTCAGTAGCACCAGGCCGGCCAGCGCCGCCCAGATCAGGGCCACTTCGAGGAATGTCGCGCCAAGCAGCAGAAATGCCGCCAGCACCGCGAAACCGATGATGCCGAGCACCCGGCTATCGGTCAGGAACTGCCAGAGTCGGGCCATGGGTCGCTCGCTTAAGGGTTAAAAAAATCCCGCAGGCAATGTTGGCACCGTTGAGGAACGGCAATTTGCGCAAGCACAAACCGGGCGCCGCGTGGCGCCTGCTGACGGGTTTGAGCAACGCCATCACGGTTTGCGCATGACGCCCTTGACGCGCAGTTCGGTATGGCCGAAATCCATCATGGTCCAGCGCCCGCCCCAGGTCAGGCCCAGCGATTCGGCCACTTCCCCATACAGGCGATAGCCGCGCATGGCCCACGGGTCTTTTTCCGAGATCACCAGCTTGCCATCGCGCCAGAACGCACAATCGGCCGCCAGGCCGTATTGATGCCAACTCTGGAAAGCGCCCGCATTGGTGACGCTGCTGCCCATGCTGGCCAGGCGGTTTTGCCGCTCGGGACTGCGGTAGCCTTCCAGCAAGGCCATTTCGTAGCCGTGCTGTTCTTTCATGATCTTGAATGCCAGCAGCAGGCGCTGGCTGAAGTCGGGATTGAGCAATTGCCAGTTGCGGCTGGCGTCTACCAGCATCGGCCGCACCAGCGTCACTTCCAATGTCGTGAACGCCAGCGGCGGCAGCGCGGCCGGGGGCGACAGCCGCTCGCCTTCCAGCAGGGCGGCGATGTGGGCGTCGGGCGCTCCGCGCTCGGCTTCGAATCCGGGCAGCATACCGGGATGGCTGAGCGCGATCGCCAGCACGGTCGGCACCAGCACCAGCGCCAATACGCCCGCGCACAAGGCGCGGTGGGTGCCGATGAACTTGATTTGGCGGCGCCACCAGCGGCGCGCTCCGGCCATCTCGGGCAGGCGCGGACGCGGGCAGCGCCAGCGGCCCACCGCGCCGGCCATTTGGCCGGCAAATTGCCTACCCGCAGGAAAAAGCGCCATCCAGATAGCGCTGCAGGCCAAAATAAAATACACAAGTGCGATCAAGATCAGCATGGCCTCTCCCGGTTTTGTTTCTAATCGGAATACGAAGGCCAATCTTAGGAGTAATATTGTGCGCCCTACAGACGAACATCAAACGCCGTCCACACGTCCTAATTTCATGTCGGCAAAGAGTCGTCCGTCGGGGGGCGGCGACAACATCCTGGCGCGCCTCGACCGCGGCGGCGCCGGCAGCACGCGCACGCCGTGGTCGCCCGGCGCCAGGGCGGCGGCCGCTGGCGGTGGCCTGGCGATCCTGGCCTTGCTGTGGCTGCTGATCGGCATAACCCAGGACAACCTGCAGGAACGCCGCGAAACGCAGGCGGTGATGGCGACACCGACCGTGCTCGAGCCGGCCAGCCAGGCACAGTCCGAGGCGCCGGCCGAGCACCAGGCCGACGCCAGGGCGAGTACCCAGGCGGGTAGCCACACAAATGCGCAGGCCAGTGCGCATACCGATGCGCAGGCCAATATGCA
>JAQGNM010000357.1 GCA_028291845.1 Massilia sp.
CTGTCGAGAATCCAGATGTCCAAACATCGGTTCGAGCCATTTGGCGCCGGCCTTACGGTCGGAGTCGCTTCCCCCGCCCAAGTGGTAAGTCATCAGCAAGTCATTATCCGCCCCCATCAGTACTTGAGACAAACCTTGTTTCAACATGTCGTTGAAGTCCACGCCATGCGGCGGTGGCGGGGTATTCATGCTCAGGTCGAGGATCGAGGTCAATTCAACTTTCGGCGCCGCCACATAAGTGCCGCGAGCGCCGCGGCCCTCCAACAAGTTGCGGCGCCTGGCTTCGTCGTAGGCGCGCGTGATCGTCGTCAGGTCGACGTCCAGCTGTGCCGCCAACTGGCGCTGTGGAGGCAGACGGTCACCCGGTTTCAGCGATCCTTCCACCACCGCCGCCTGCAAGGCATCCGCAATCTGCAAAAAACGCGGCCCGCCGCGCACGCCCAAGCGCGGCAACCAGAGCGGCGAATCTTCATCTTGTATGGCATTCAACTGGGACATTTTGTCTCGATGTATGGAGATTGTTTTCAAGTAGTATGGCTCGGAAGGTGCAGCAACACCATCCTTGCATGGGAGTCGCCGACGATTTCTCTTTTCTTATATGCATTCGGCAACTCACTGCGCCCGAAACCATCGTCATTTCATAGGTCGATATAATGAAAGATTCAAACAGCATGGCTGGGGGCTTGCCCTGCCGGCTGATCTGGAACGCGCGATGGCACTCGACCATATTGGTCTGGTAAAGAGCGTCTTCACATGCGCCATATAGAAAGTTTCAAGTAATAGTCTGGAAATAGGCAATATGATGGATTGGATCCCGATAGTCTTAGTTACGTTCAAGGTTCTCGTGCTCGGCACGGGCATGTTCTTCGCCGTCAAGTGGCATTACGATAAAGGGCAGAGGGGGAAGCAGAAGGACAAGCGCGCGGTGCTGCGCGCGGGCGGCAAGGTGGCCGCAGTCTTCGTGATATCGCTCCTGGGCCTGGCGCTGTTCACCTTCTTCCTGATCAGGGTGGTCGGTTTGGACATGACCTTCCCATGATGGCAAAGCATCGCCGGCCCACGCATCAGTACTGCAGCGAAACTGCGGATAGGTAGCTGGCGCCACTAACTCGAGGTGCGGTCTTGCCGATAGCGGAAGCCCGCGCAGCCGTGCGCTGCCTGAGGACGCAAACCGGCACAATCGGTCATCCGCATCGCTGCCGGGAGCTGCCATGTTCGATCGCCTGAAATGGTTCGTGTTCAGTGTGCTGTGCGGCTTGCTGTGGGCCTGTTCGGGCGGCGGCGGCAGTAGCGGCGGCAGCGCAGCGGTGACGCCGCCGCCGTCTGTCTCCAGCGGCAGTCTGGCAGTGAGCGTGACCGGTTTGCCGGCCAACGCGGCCGCGCTGGTGCGCGTGACCGGCCCCGGCAACCTTGCACGCGACCTCACCCAAACCAGCACCCTCGCCGATCTGGCGCCGGGCAGCTATACCGTGGCGGCCTCGCTGGTCAGCGTAGCGGGCGTTGGTTTTACACCCGCTCCTCTCACACAAACCGTCACGGTCGCGGCCGGCGCCACCGCCAATGCCGCCATCGCCTATGCCAATGCGCCGCTGGCCTTGCGCGCGGTCGAGGCGGTGCAAGGGCCCAGCGCCGTCAACCCGGTATTTCTCACCGCCCCGCCTGGCGACGCGCGCCAGTTCGTCGTCGAGCGCGCCGGACGCATCCGCATTCTAATAAACGGCAATTTTCTGGCGGCGCCGTTTGCCGACATCAGCGCGCGTGTGCTCACCACCGGCGAAGGCGGACTGCTGTCGATGGCCTTCGACCCGGCGTTTGCCAGCAACGGCCGGGTCTACCTGTATTACACCGACCTCAACCAGAACATCGTCATCGAGCGCCTGACGGTGTCAAACGATGCCAATCTGGCCGATCCGGCCTCCAGCCTGGTCATCATCCGCATTCCCCATCCCACTTACCAGAACCATTTCGGCGGCCTGGTGGCCTTCGGACCGGACGGCTACCTGTATCTGGGCACCGGCGACGGCGGCAGCGCCGGCGATCCGCCGCGCAATGCACAGAATTTGAACGTGTTGTTGGGCAAAATGCTGCGGCTCGACGTCAGCGCCGCCAGCGCGGCGCAGCCGTATTCCATTCCGCCCGGCAATCCTTACGTCAACCAGAGCGGCAGACGCGCCGAGATCTGGGCCTCGGGCCTGCGCAATCCGTGGCGCTATACCTTCGATGGGGCACGGTTGTACATTGCCGATGTCGGCCAGGACGCGCGCGAGGAAATCGACGTGGCCGCCGCCAGCGCCGCCGGCCTGAACTACGGCTGGAACATCACCGAGGGAAGTATCTGCTACAACGCCACCAGTTGCGACCGCACCGGCTTGACCGCGCCGGTGTTCGATTACGACCACAGCGGCGGCGCCTGCTCGATTACCGGCGGCTTCGTCTACCGCGGCGCGGCGTTGCCGGAACTGGCCGGCCACTATTTTTATTCGGATTATTGCGCCGGCTTCATCAAGAGCGGCGTCGTCAGCGGCGGCGCGCTGGTCAGCCAGCGCGACTGGGGCATCGCCAACCTCGGCAACGTGGTCTCGTTCGGGCGCGACGGCCAGGGCGAGCTGTATATTATTAGTGGCAACAGCAAGATTTACCGGCTGGCGCGCGCCGGGCAGTAAGCTGCCGCCCTTGCTTCCACCTTACTTGTTGCGCCGCGGATAGCCTTGGGACAGGATGCGCTGCCACACCAGCTCCTTGTCGGCGTCGCTCATCGACACCCAGTGCGCCACTTCGACCACGGTGCGGCCGCAGCCGCGGCAGACGTCGTCGAAGGTGGTCGAGCACACCGCCACGCACGGGGTGTCGGGGCGCTGCGGCAGCGCCTGGGTCTGTTCTACCGCGGCGGCGCACACGGCATCGGGCTGGACAGGCTCGCCCATCACTGATTCGGTCATCACTGCGCCGGCCCGACGTCGAGCTTGTCCCAGCCCTCGTGGCCCAGTTTTTCCATGGTCTCGATATTTTTCTCGAAAATCGCTTCGGCGTCGGGGAAGGCCTCGACGGCGCGGTCGATGCTGTCTTCGCGCAGCAGTTGCAGGATCGGGTAAGGCGCGCGGTTGGTGAAGTTCTCGATATCGTTGATGTCGGTGTCGGCGAACTGGTATTCAGGATGAAAGCTGGCGATTTGCAACTCGCCGTCGAGCTGCATGTCTTCCACCGCGGCGTCGGCGACGTCGAGGAATTCGTTGTAGTCGAGGAAATCGGTCAGCACCCAGGGATGGATCAGCAAAGTGGTATCGACCTGCTCGGGGTCGGTATCGGACAATTGCTGCAATTCATCCATGAGTTGCTCGAGCAGCGCTTCCGGCGTGGTCGCGGTCGACACCACGTAGCGCACCTGGCGCTTGACCTGCACCGCCTTGGCAAACGGGCACAGGTTCAGGCCGATGACGGCGCGCTCGACCCAGCGCTCGACGGCGCCGATGATCTGCTGGTCATCGAGGTGGGGATTGGTTTTGCTCATGTAACACTTTCGGTCGGGACGACGCGGCGAAGCCGCATCAAAGGCAAATTGTACGGCAGCAGCGCCTTTCCTTCTACCCAAGGCGTGCGCCGGACCATATTCAAGCGGGCCGCGCGCTCCGGATCGCCGGTGCACGATGCCAATGGATGAAAATTGTCGTCCTGCCAATGCAGGCGGCGACGGCATGGCCGCTGACAAAATAAGTAAAAAATGACAACACTGGTATTGGTCTGCTCGCTTTAAGACCATGCCCTCGCCGCCTACGCATTTTTGACCGGCGGTATCGCAGCGTCATAGGTAAATCCGCTGCATACCCCCGGGTGTATGCACGTAAATATATGGCACCATACCGTGCAGAAATGTCATGACTTTGTCCATACTCCCTGATTGACGCTATTTCAAGATTGAACTGACCGTTCTTTGATGTTGTCAAAATATTTGGTAACTGAACGGCATAAACGCTTGACTCAGCGGAGAAGTGGTACGTACACTCGGCACTTCTTCTTTGTCAGTCCAGTCCTACGGACACAACCCAGGAAGCCCATGCAAAAAATGACCCGCAAGACCGCAACGTTGGCAGCACTGTTAGTCATGCTCGCCCCCGCCCTGTCTCAGGCCACCGATGCTGCTTATCCTTCCGCACCTGCATACACGCCGGGCAGCGCCCGCCTGGCGCAGCAAGCGGCGGCGTCGGCTCTGAAAGCCGACGATTTCAAGGAAGCCGACCTGTGGGGCCGTATCCGCACCGGTTACGCCATTCCCGATCTGAACAACGACCTGGTGGCCAAGCATGTCGCCGCCTATGCCGCCCATCCCGACTCGCTGGCGCGCACTTCGGCGCGCGCTTCGCGCTACCTGTT
>JAQGNM010000361.1 GCA_028291845.1 Massilia sp.
CGGCAAGATCATCGGGCCGTCGTTCTCCGAGCTGCAGATTCCCGAAGTGAACGACCGCCTGCTGCAGGTGTATGTGCGCAACCGCATCGAAGGCGAAAAATTCGTCGACACCGCGCAGCGCCTCGGCGTCGCGCCGTTCAAGGAACACGTTTATGCCACCCCTATCGTGGCCGGCAACCTGGTTGGGGAAGACCACTATGCTTGAATCGCACAACCAGATCATCAAGGGCCGTGAAGTCGTCGCCGACGACTGGAGCGTGCTGCGCCTGGACGAAACCGAAAGCGCCGAAAGCGCCGTCGTCCCGGAAGGGAAAATCATCGTGCCGCTGGCCGTGTGGCTGGCCCAGCACGACGCGCTCGCCGCCCGCGGCGCCATCGGCGTCTGGATCGGCGCCGACGAAAGCGCCGACGCCATCAAGGGCGAACTGGATCATTTCGGCGTCGTCGCCATCGACTTCCCGAAATTTACCGACGGCCGCGGCTATTCGATCGCCTACAAGGTACGCAAGCGCCTCGGCTACAAGGGCGAGCTGCGCGCCATCGGCGACGTGCTGCGCGACCAGCTGTTCTCGATGCACCGCGTCGGCTTCGATGCCTACGCCACGCGGGCCGACCGCAATATCGACGACGAGGTCAAGGGCCTGACCGTGTTCAGCGAGACTTACCAGGCGTCAGTCGACCAGGACCTGCCGCTGTATCGCCGCCATGTGCGCGACGTGCGCGTCGAGAACACCGACGTCGGTTTTGGAATCTGAGGAGCGGCGCATGAGTGACCTTAACTCCCTCGTCGCCGGCACCCGCGCCACCCTCGAGCGCGTCGCGACCGGCTTTTCGCCGGCCGTGTTCGCGTCGAGCCTGGCCGCGGAAGACATGGTGCTGACCGACCTGATTCTCAAAGCCGGCCTGCCGATCGGGATCTTCTCGCTCGACACCGGCCGCCTGCATCCGGAGACGCTGGCCGTCATCGACGCCGTCAAGGCGCACTACGGCTACGACATCGCGCTGTATCGCCCGAACCAGCAGGCGGTCGACGAGTACGTCGCCACCAACGGCCAGAACGCGTTCTACGACAGCATCGACATGCGCCGGTCGTGCTGCGGCATCCGCAAGGTCGAGCCGCTCGGCCGCGCGTTGGCCGGCAAGCGCGCCTGGGTCACCGGCCAGCGCCGCGCCCAGTCGACCACCCGCGCCGAACTGGCCGTGGAAGAAGACGACGCCGCGCACGGCATGACCAAGTTCAATCCGCTGGCCGACTGGTCGGAGCAGGATGTGTGGGACTACATCCGCGCCAACGGCGTGCCGTACAACGCGCTGCACGACCAGGGTTTTCCATCGATCGGCTGCGCCCCCTGCACCCGCGCGGTGCAGCCTGGCGAAGACGTGCGCGCCGGCCGCTGGTGGTGGGAAAACCCCGACCAGAAGGAATGCGGCCTGCACATGGTCGACGGCAAACTGATTCGCATTAAATCCGTGGCAGCGTAAGCTTCCACTCGCATCAAGGCACTCAATGAATACTTTGACAGACAACTCACGCGTGCTGACCGACGTCAATGCGCGCCACCTCGACGCGCTCGAGTCCGAAGCCATCCACATCATGCGCGAAGTGGCCGCCGAATGCGCCAATCCCGCCTTGCTGTTCTCCGGCGGTAAAGATTCCGTGGTGCTGCTGCGCCTGGCCGAAAAGGCCTTCCGGCCCGGCAAATTCCCGTTTCCGCTGGTGCATATCGACACCGGTCACAACTTCCCCGAAGTGATTACCTTTCGCGATGCGCGCGTGGCCGAACTGGGCGAGCGGCTGATCGTCGGCTCGGTCGAGGAGTCGATCAAGAAGGGCACGGTGCGCCTGCGTAACCCGGCCACCGATTCGCGCAACGCCGCGCAAGCGGTGACCTTATTGGAAACCATCGCCGAACACGGTTTTGATGCCTGCATCGGCGGCGCCCGCCGCGACGAGGAAAAGGCGCGCGCCAAGGAACGCATCTTTTCCTTCCGCGACGAGTTCGGCCAGTGGGACCCGAAGGCACAGCGTCCGGAACTGTGGGACCTGTATAACACCCGCGTGCACCCGGGCGAGAACATGCGCGTGTTCCCGATTTCGAACTGGACCGAGCTCGATGTGTGGCTGTACATCCAGCGCGAACAGCTCGAGCTGCCGCCGATTTATTTTGCCCACGAGCGCCAGGTCATCCCGCGCAACGGCTTATTGGTTCCTCTGACCGACCTGACGCCGCCGCGCGACGGCGAAGCGGTCGAGACGCAGGTGGTGCGCTTCCGCACGGTCGGCGACATCTCGTGCACCTGCCCGGTATCGTCCGACGCCTCGACGGTCGAGGCGATCATCGCCGAAACGGCAATCACCCAGATCACAGAACGGGGCGCGACCCGGATGGATGACCAGACTTCCGAAGCCTCGATGGAAAAACGTAAGAAAGCAGGATACTTCTGATGAACGCGCGACTCGATTCAATTACCACCACCAGCGATCTGGATGATGCAACTGCGGGCCTGCTGCGCTTCATCACCGCCGGCTCCGTCGACGACGGCAAGAGCACCCTGATCGGCCGCCTGCTGTTCGACAGCAAAGGCATTTTCGCCGACCAGCTCGACGCCATGTCGCGCTCCAAGCACAAGAGAACCGTCGGCGACGCCGTCGACCTCTCGCTGCTGACCGACGGCCTCGAAGCCGAACGCGAACAGGGCATCACCATCGATGTCGCCTACCGTTATTTCGCTACGCCGAAGCGCAAATTCATCATCGCCGATACCCCGGGCCACGAGCAGTACACCCGCAACATGGTGACGGGCGCGTCGACGGCGGACGCGGTGATCATCCTGATCGACGTCTCCAAGGTGAAGCTGCAGGACGACGGCTCGGTGGAGCTGCTGATTCAAACCAAGCGCCACTCCACCCTGGCGCACCTGCTGCAGATCGAACACGTCATCGTCGCCGTCAACAAGATGGACCTGGTGAACTACGACCAGAAGGTCTACGACCGTATCGTCAAGGCCTACGGCGAATTCGCCGCCAGCCTGGGCCTCAAGGACGTCACGCCGATTCCGCTGTCGGCCCTGTCGGGCGACAACGTCGTCGAACCGAGCACCAACATGCCGTGGTACGACGGTCCGACGTTGATCGCCCTGTTAGAGGCGCTGCCGGTGCAGGAAGCGTCGCATCACGCGCCGTTCCGCTTTCCGGTGCAGCTGGTGGCGCGCCACAACGGCCACGAAGCGAACGACTTCCGCGGCTACATGGGCCGCATCGAAGCGGGCAAGGTGAGCGTGGGCGACAAGCTGGTGGTGCAGCCGTCCGGCCAGACGGCCACCGTCAAGGACATCGTCACTTTCGATGGCTCGCACCAGTCGGCCGTGGTCGGCCAGTCGGTGACCCTGCTGCTGGAAGAGCACCTGGACATCTCGCGCGGCGACATGCTCAATGCCGCGCAGCAGCCGGCTACCCTGCTCAAGCAGGTCAGCGCCGATGTGTGCTGGATGGCCGACGAGCCGCTCGACCTGCGCCGCAAGTACTGGATCAAGCATGGCACCCGGCAAACGGCGGCCAGGGTGACCAAGGTCGAAAGCATCCTCGACATCAACACCCAGCAAAGGCACCCTGCCGAGGGCTTGAAACTGAACGACATCGCCCGCATCGCCGTCACCGTGCAGCAGCCGCTGGCGGCCGACGCCTACGATGCCATCCGCGCCACCGGTGCCTTCATCCTGATCGATGAAGTGACGCACCAGACGGTCGCCGCCGGCATGATCCGCCTGGACGCCTGAGGAGCCAGGTCGGTGACGGGCCTGGGAAAAGTCTATCTGGTGGGCGCCGGCCCCGGCGCCCAGGACCTGATCACCGTGCGCGGCGCGCGCCTGCTGGCGCAAGCCGAGGTCGTGCTGCACGATGCCCTGGTCGCGCCCGAGATGCTCGAACTATGCCCGCGCGCCGAACTGATCGATGTCGGCAAGCGTTATGGCAAGCAATCGGCACGGCAAGATTGGATCAACCAGCAATTAGTTGACTGCGCAAGTAAATTTGCCGTGGTGGTGCGTTTAAAGGGCGGCGACCCGATGCTGTTCGGCCGCGCCGACGAAGAGTTGCGCGCGCTGGAAGAAGCCGGCATCGCCGTGGAAATCGTTCCCGGCATCACCACCGCGCTGGCCGCCGCCGCCGCCTCGCAGAATCCTCTCACCCGCCGCGGCATTGCCCGCAGCGTGGCATTCTTTACCTCCAGCACCGCGCCCGAACACGCCGACCCGATGCCGGTCACGCCCGACGCCGACACGCTGGTGCAATACATGGGCGGCCGCGAAGCGATCGCCACCGCCAAGCGCCTGCTGGGCACGGGCCGCGCCGCCGGCACGCCGGTGGTGGTGGTGGAAAACTGCAGCCGTCTCGATCAGCGCATCATGCGCCTCGATCTGGCCGCGCTGGCCGAGGGTTTGACGGCGACGCACGGGCCGGTGCTGGTGATGATCGGCGAAGCGCTGCGGCTGCGCGAGACACAGCGCGACGACAGCGCCGGCACGTAAAACTCGAAACTCGGAAACGCCGAACTGTCGACGCGCCGCCGGCTCAGGCGCCGCGTTGTCGATCGCGCTCGGCCAACTCCCACAGCAAGCCATCGGCCAGCGCGTGAATGCGCTCGCTGACGGTGGCCACCGCGGTCAGGGCGGCGGTCAGACGCGCGCTGGCGACGCCGGCGTGGCGGTCGCACTGCCAGGCGGCCGCTTCGCACTGCAGGGCCCGCATATCGGTCTTCACCACTGCCAGCATGCGACGAAAATGGGCGTCGCCGACAATCGCGGCGGCGTTGCGCCCGCTGTTCAGATCGGCGCGCACCAGGTCGATTTTCACGCCCATCGCGGTCAGGCGCCGCACCATGTTTTCCATCCGCCGCGCGCAGCTTGCTTCGGCCAACAGCGCCGGCAGCATCAGCACGCTGGCGGTGAACGGCAAGTGATGCTTGAAGCCGACCCAGGCCCGGCGCAACAGTTCGTGCACGGTGATGTAAAGCAGCTTGGAAAAATCGAGGAACATGGCCACAGTGAAAGAGAATGCGCGCGGGAGGCGCGGCTCTTTCAAGTGTGGGCAGGCGTGAGTCGGCTGTCAAAGGCGCGCGTGCAAGAGTCGCATGACGCAACGCAAACAGAAGATGTTTATATCGCGGAGACGCAGTAATTGGTCATCGCCTCGAGCACCGCAGGATCCTCGCCCACCGCGCCAGCCACCTTGATCGCCACGCCGGGGTGATCGACGCGCAACTGCGCCACCAGCGCCGGCAGGTCGCGCAGCAGGTGGCCGCCCTGGCCCAGGAACACCGGGACGATGGATATTTCGGTACACCCCGCGCCGATCAGGCGCGCGGCTTCGGCCGGCAGGCGCGGCTCCATCAGTTCGAGAAACGCCAGCGACACGGCCACGTCAGGCAAGCGCGCCTGGCTGGCATCGCGCAGCCGCTCGAATGGCGCGGCCCAGGAGGCGGCGCGGGCGCCGTGGGCAAACAGGATCAAGGACTTCATCAGTGCCTCTCGACGCGCCAGAGAAAACCCAGCGCGAGCAGCAAGTACAAAATACTCGGCGCCACCGCGGTGATCACGGGCGGCCAGGTGGTCAGCATGCCAAGGTGGGAAAACAGGGTGTTGACCAGCAGGAAGCTTACGCCGATCATGATGCCGATGAAAATTTTCAGGCTGATCCCGCCGCTGCGGCTTTGCAGATAGGCGAACGGCAAGGCCAGCGCCATCAGCACGAAAATCGCCAGCGGATCGAACAGCTTCTTCCAGAAAGCAATTTTAAAACGGTCGGTTTCCTGCTTGTTGTCGGCCAGGTGGCGGGTATACACGGCCAGCTCGCTGGCCGACATGCGCTCGGGATCGGCCGCCGACACCGACAGGATTTTCGGCGTCACTTCCGACACCAGCGCCAGGCTCGGCAGCTTGCGGGTCGAGACGATGCTGGTGTCCTGGCCCAGCATGCCTTTGACGATGGCGTCCGCCGGCACGGCAGCGCCGCCGCCGCCTTCGCCGCTGCCATCACGGGTATTGCTGAACAAGGTTTCCGTCACATCGGCAAGCTTCCAGGTGTTGTTGCCTTCGAAGGCGGCGCTGGCCGCCGTCACCAGCGAGCGCATGCGCATGCGGGTGTCGAACTCGTACAACTTGACGTCGATCAGCTGGCCGTCCGCCTTGATCTGGCGCGCATTGAAAAAGCGCGAACCGGTGACGGCGCCGCGGGTGCCCTCGGTGTGCACCACGTCCTTGGTCCACATGCCCGAACGAAACGCCTGCGACATGGTCGCGCCCTTGGCACTGAGCTTGAGTTTTTCCGCCAGCGGCGCGGTGCGCGGGGTGACCACTTCGCCGAAGAAAAACGTGACGAGGACGAATACGACGCCGGTCTTGAACACCATCGCCATCGCCTGGCGGGTCGACATCGACGAGGCGCGCATGATGGTAAATTCCGAACTGGCGGCGAACTGCGACATGGCGTAGATGGTGCCGATCAGCGCCGCCACCGGCATCACCTCGTAGACGTGGCCCGGCAACAGCAGCGCGACGTACAGAAAGGCATGCTGAATCAGATAGCCGCCCTGCCCCACGGCCGGCAATTCGCCGGTCAGGTCCATGAACGCGGTCAGCGCCAGAAAGGCAATCAACACAAAAAACACCGCCTGCATGATGTTGACGGCAAAGTATCGCTGGAGAATTTTCATGCCGCCACCGCCGTCGCTTTGATGCCGGCGCGCTTGCGCTTCCACGAGGCCAGCAGGACCAGCGGGTGGTAGCGGGCATTGACGTTCAGGCGCCAGGCGAACAGGCCGACCACCGCCAGCAGCACCACCAGGTGGATCGGCCACCAGCCCACCGCGAACTGCAGCTTTTCCTGCTTGACGCTCGCTTCGGTGAGTTTTACCAGATTGCTATACGTAAAAAAGATCAGCACGGCGAGGATCAGGTTGACGGAGCTGCCGGCGCGTGGATTGACAAAGCCGAGCGGAATAGCCAGCAGCATCAACAGCGCGCACATCACCGGCGAGGCGATGCGCCACAGCAGCTCGGCGCGGGTATAACGATTCGGCAGCGCCACCAGCGCGGCGGTGGACAAGTTGTCGACCGGCAGGTCGGCGCCCAGCACCGGAACCTTGGTGGCAACACGCATGCTGTAGCGGCCGAATTCCATGGTCTGGAAATCGGCCTGGCCCGGGGTGCCCTGGTAGCGGCGGCCGTTTTTGAGCACCAGGAACTGGCCGCCCTTGCCGTCCGGCTCGATCACCCCTTCCTTGGCGACTACCACGGTGTTGATGCCCTTCTCGACGGTGTTGACGAACACGTTTTGCACGGCGTTGTTGGTTTGCGCGTTGGCGCCGCCCTCGACAAAGAACACCCGGTTGGTGCCGGCCGACTCGCGAAACTGCCCCGGCGCGACCTTTTTCAAGTCTTCGCGCTTTTCAAAGCGCTGCACGAATTCATTACTTTTCATCTTGGCCCACGGCGTGGCGACGAAGCTGAGAGCGCCCGTCAGCAGCACCAGCGGCAAGCCGAACGACATCACCGGCCAGATCCACTTGGCCAGCGACTGGCCCGAGGCGAACCACACCACCATTTCGGAATCGCGGTAGCTGCGCGTGACGACAGCCAGCACGGCAATAAAGGCCGTTAAAATAATGATGGTGGGCAGGTTACCGAGCACGGCAAATACGATCAGGGCGATGACGTCGCTCGATGCCACCTTGCCGCCGGCGGCGCGGCCGAGGATGTTGATCAGCGTCCAGGTGACGAAAATCGAGAACAGCACCGTGAAGGTGGCGCCAGCGGAACTGGCCATTTCCCGTCGAAGGGCGCGTTGGAAAATCATTCGGAAGATATAATCACAGGTTAAGCAGTACGCGTCGCATATTTAATGGAGAATCGAATGGACTTTAGCATAAAAGCATACGACACAAAGAACCCCATCTTGTCGGCAAAAACCGGCTGTGTCGCAGTCGCGGTGTATGAAAATAAAAAACTGTCGGCGGCCGCCAGCGCCCTCGATCAAAGTGGCGACATCACCGCGGCGCTGAAGTCAGGCGATATTTCCGGCAAGGCCGGTTCGACCTTGTTGCTGCGCGGCGTGGCCGGCGCCACCGCGGCGCGCGTATTGCTGGTAGGCATGGGCAACGCCGATGCCGTCACCGAAAAGAATTTCGCGAACGCCGTGCATGCGACGCTCAAATGCTTCGGCCAGCTTGGTTCGACCGACGCCATTATCGCATTTCCGCTGGCCGATGTGAAAGGCCGCGACCTGGCCTGGGCCATCCGCTGCATCGTGCTCGGCGCCCACGAAGCCGAGTTCCGCACCGACGCTCAGAAAAGCAAGAAGGACCCCGAGCGCAACGGCGTCCGCAAGCTCACGCTGGCGGCCGACTACGTCGACGGCAAGACCAAGCAGGCGCTGGCGCAAGCCCAGGCGATCGCACGCGGCATGGATTTGACGAAAGAACTGGGCAACCTGTCGGCCAACGTCTGCACCCCGACCTACCTGGCCAACACGGCAAAAAAGCTGGGCAAGGACTACAAGTTCGACGTTGAGATTCTCGACCGCAAGCAACTCGAGGCACTCAAGATGTACAGCTTCCTGTCGGTCACCAACGGCAGCGACGAAGCGCCGAAGTTTATCGTCATGAAGCACATGGGCGGCAAGAAAAACGATGCGCCGGTGGTGCTGGTCGGCAAGGGCATCACCTTCGACACCGGCGGCATCTCGCTCAAGCCCGGTCCCGGCATGGATGAAATGAAGTACGACATGTGCGGCGCCGCCTCGGTGCTGGGCACGTTCAAAGCCATCGGCGAGATGGGCCTCGATCTGAACGTGGTCGGCATCATCGCCGCCTGCGAAAACATGCCGTCGGGCCGCGCCACCAAACCGGGCGACATCGTCACCTCGATGGCCGGACTGACCATCGAAGTCCTCAACACCGACGCCGAAGGCCGCCTGGTGCTGTGCGACGCCCTCGCCTACGCCGAGCGCTTCAACCCGGCCGCGGTGGTCGACATCGCCACCCTGACGGGCGCCTGCATCGTCGCGCTCGGCCACCACAACAGCGGCCTGTTCGCGCGCGACGACGACGCCTCCAATCACCTGGCGCAAGAGTTGCTCGACGCCGGCACACAAGCGGGCGACACCGCCTGGCGCCTGCCGATCGGCGAACTGTACAACGACCAGCTGAAATCGAACTTTGCCGATCTGGGCAATATCGGCACGCCGGGCGGCGCCAGCTGCACGGCCGCCGCTTTCCTGGAAAACTTTACGAGAAACTACACCTGGGCCCATCTCGACATCGCCGGCACCGCCTGGAAATCGGGCGGCGCAAAAGGCGCCACCGGCCGTCCGGTGCCATTATTGTCGACCTTTTTGCTGAACAGAGCTTGAGACCATCAAACAAAAGTAAAAACCTGCTTTTGTTTGGACTAGCTTGAGACCATCAA
>JAQGNM010000382.1 GCA_028291845.1 Massilia sp.
AAGCGGTTGAAGCCGGCGAAGAAGCGGCCAAACACCTTATCCATGCCACGGGTCAGCGCATCCTTCGGTGCATCGTGGCTGCGCAGCAGCACGGCAGACAGAGCCGGCGCCAGGGTCAGCGAGACAAACGCCGAGATCACGGTGGAAATGGCGATGGTCAGGGCGAACTGGCGATAGAACTGGCCGGACAGGCCGGACACGAAGGCGATCGGCACGAACACCGCGCACAGCACCAGGGCAATGGCGATGATCGGACCGCTCACTTCTTTCATGGCGGCGATGGTGGCGTCGCGCGGGTTCAAGCCCTTTTCGATATTGCGCTCGACGTTTTCCACCACCACGATGGCGTCGTCGACGACGATACCGATCGCCAGCACCAGTCCGAACAGCGACAAGGTATTGATCGAAAAGCCGAAACCGAGCATGACGGCGAAGGTGCCGACGATCGACACCGGCACCGCCACCAGCGGGATGATCGATGCGCGCCAGGTTTGCAGGAACACGATCACCACCAGCACCACCAGGGCGACCGCTTCCAGCAGGGTGTGAATCACCGCCTTGATCGATTCACGCACGAACTGGGTGGGGTCGTACACCACGCTGAAATCGACACCTTCCGGGAAGTCCTTTTTCAGTTCCGCCATCCTGGCGCGCACGTCGCTGGACAATTGCAGGGCGTTCGAACCGGGCGCCTCGAAGATCGCCATCGCCGCGGCCGACTTGTTGTTCAGGAGCGAGCGCAGCGCATACGAGTTCGAACCGAGTTCGATGCGCGCTACGTCTTTCAGCTCGGTGATGGCGCCGTCCTGGCCGGTCCTGACGATGATGGCGCCGAATTGCTCGACGGTCGACAGGCGGCCCTGGGTGTTGACGGTCATCTGGAACTGGGCTTCTTTCGACGGCGAAGCGCCCACCACGCCGGCGGCGACCTGCACGTTCTGCTCGCGGATGGCGGCGACGACGTCGTTGGCGGTCATGCCGCGCGCGGCCACCTTTTGCGGATCGAGCCAGACGCGCATGGCGTAGTCGCCGGCGCCGAACAGCTGGACGTCGCCCATGCCGTCGATGCGCGCCAGCTGGTCCTTGACGTTGAGCACTGCGTAGTTGCGCAGGTAGACGTCATCGTAACGGCCGTTGGGCGAAACCAGGTGCACCACCATGGTCAGATTCGGCGAGGCCTTGAGGGCGGTGACGCCGATCTGGCGCACTTCTTCCGGCAGGCGCGGCAAGGCGCGCGCGATGCGGTTCTGGATCTGCGTCTCGGCCTGCTCGACGTTGGTGCCGACTTTAAAAGTGACGGTCAGCGCCAGCGCGCCGTCGGCGGTCGATTGCGAGGACATGTACAGCATGCCCTCGGTGCCGTTGATCTGCTCTTCCAGCGGGGCGGCCACCGTTTCAGCGATCACTTTCGGATCGGCGCCCGGGTACTGGGCGCGCACCACCACCGACGGCGGCACCACGTCAGGGTACTCGGAAATGGGCAGCGCGAAGATCGACAGCAGCCCGGCGACAAAGATGATCACCGATAGCACAGCCGCGAAAATCGGCCGGTCGATGAAGAATTTAGAGAAATTCATGTGCTTATTCCTTCGAGGTTTTATCTAGCGCGGCTGGCGCCGCGTCCACCAGCGCCGCTACCTTTGCATCGCCCTGCATCGGCACCGTTTGTGCGCTGAGCGGCGCCCCCGGATGCACCCGCTGCAAGCCGTTGACGACGATTTTTTCGCCCGGCTTGACGCCTTCGCGCACCACGCGCAGGCCGTCGATCATCGGGCCGAGCGTCACCGGGCGGTATTCGGCGGTGTTATCAGGCTTGACGACGTAGACGAACTTGCGGTTCTGGTCGGTGCTGACGGCGCGGTCGACGATCAGCGCCGCGGTTTTCCTGGCCGCCGGGTCGCCCGACAACTGCACGCGGGCGAACAGCCCCGGCACCAGGGTGTTGTCGCTGTTGGCAAAGCTGGCGCGCATGCGCACGCTGCCGGTGGCGGCGTCGAGCCGGTTGTCGACGAACTGCAGCTTGCCCTCGTGCGGAAAGCCGGCTTCATTGGCCAGGCCGATTTTCACGATGACCGGGGTGCCCTTCTGCGCCACCCGCGCCACCCGCAGATAGGTGTCTTCGTCGCCATCGAAGCTGGCGTAGATGTCGTTGTTCGACACCACCGAGGTGAGGATGGCGCTGCCGTCGACCAGGTTGCCGGTGGTGATTTCCGCTTTCGACACCCGGCCGCTGATCGGCGAGGTCACCTTGGTATACGCCAGGTTCAGGCGCGCCGCTTCCAGCTGCGCCTGCGCCGCGCGCACATTGGCATCGAGTTCCTTCAGGCTGGCGTTACGCTCGTCGACTTCGCGCTGGGCGATGGCCTTGTCTTCCAGCAGACGCTCGGAGCGCTTCAGTTCGAGGCGAGCCAGGTCGGCCTTGGCGCGCGCCGATACAGCCGCGGCGGCGGTGCGGTCGGCTTCAGCCTGGAACGGGCGCGCATCGATGGTGAACAATACCTCACCCTTTTTCACCAGGCTGCCCGGCTCGAAATGCACGGCGGTGATGAAGCCGCCGACGCGGGCACGGATATCGACCCGCTCGACCGCTTCGAGCCGGCCTGAAAACTCCTGGGTCTCGGTGATGGGGCGCTCCAGCACCACCGCGGCCGTGACAGGCGGGCCGCCGGCGGCGGGGTCGGCAGCGGCCGCCTTGGCCTGGGTGTCCGGTCCGCAGCCAGTTATGGCAACCGCGGCCACTGCGGCAAGGGCCAGCATGGCGGCGCCGGCGGCGAGCGGCGTGAATCTTGAGATACGGCGGAGGTGGTGGTGGGTTTTCATGTCGGTTTCTCTTGTTTTGGTGAAGATGGGTGCTGATTGAATTTTTTTGGACAAAGCGCGGCCTGCTCGTCCGGCGGACATGCATTTTTAGTTTGCCTTTATGGCAATTAAATGGAGGCAGATAAAGCCGTCCCCTGGCCTCCCTCGGGGGAAACCTGTCAGAACGGCGAACCTGGAACCTGGTGCCTCGGGCGAGGCGAGCCGGTTAGTTAACTCGAGGGCGCGGGAGCCATGGCGGTCTCCTCGGACAGTGGGTGGGATCGGTCGAGCGCGGCCAGAAAGCTGCCGATTTCGCTCAGCGCGGCGGCCTTGCAGGCGCACTCGTTGCGGGCGCCGCTGTCCTGCAGCGGCGCGGATGCCATGCGTTTGACCGTGGTGGTGACGCCATTGGCCGACAGCTTGGCGGCGTACTGCTCGGCCTCGTCGCGCAAGGGATCGTCCTCGGCCGACAGCACCAGCGCCGGCGGCAAATTTTTGAGGCGCGACGATTGCAGCGGCGAAGCGTAGGGGTGGGTGCGGTCGGCCGGATTGGGCAGGTAGCCGCGGTAGCTGGCGGCGCAGGTGTCGGCCACTTCGGCCATGCCGTCCTGTGCCGTCACTTCGCGCATCGAGCAGGTGGTGAGCGCCGGATCGAGCATCGGCATGATCAGGATCTGGCCGGCCAGCTCGGGGCCGCCACGGTCGCGCGACATCAACGCGCAGACGGCGGCCAGATTGGCGCCCGCTTCAATCCCCGCCACCACCAGGCGCTTGCCGCTCCAGCCCAGGCGCGTCTTGTTCTTCTTCGACCACAGCAGCACCGCGTGGGCGTCTTCGACCGCCGCCGGGAAGGGCTTGACGGTGGCCAGCGTGTAACTCGACGACAGCACCACCTGGTTGATGGCGCCGCACGACAGGTGGCTCAGAAACACATCGCCTTCGTCGATGCTGCCGGCGACGAAGCCGCCGCCGTGGAAGAACACCACCAGGGTGTCGACCTTGGCCGCCTTCCCCGCCGCTTTTCCATCGCGGCCGGCTGCACTGGTGTACAGCCGCGCCGCGAGCAGGCCGTCGGCGCCGCCGACCTGCATATTACGCACCGTCACTTGTGGAAAATCCACGACATTGGACGGTGTATTCATTGCTTACTCACGGCAAGTTGTTCGCGGTGGTTGTTCAAACCACCGTCGATCTCGCCGCCGGCAAGCTGGGAGCGGTCGAACAGATCATGTGCGAGTGCGTCAAAACCGCCCACCTCGATGCGCGCGGCCTGCTGAAACTGCTCGGTATAAGCCAGGCCCGTCAGGGTCGACAGGCTCAGCACCAGGGCGGTTGCGGTAATGAAGGCGTCTTTGAAGCGCATGATCGTTCTCCTGCTCTGCTCAATTCGTGGCTGGATCTTTTCTCCAGTACAGCCAGTATAAACATCGACTACAATCCGATAAATAGGCTGGAAGTGAATTGATTGTTCAGAACCTTGAACAATGCGAGGAAAAATGAATAAACTACAAGCGATGGAAGTATTCGTGCAGGTGGTCGACACCGGCAGCTTCACCAAGGCGGCCGACCACATGCAGCTGCCCAAGGCCACCGTGTCGACCCTGGTGCAGTCGCTGGAGAACGCGCTGGCGGTCAAGCTGCTGCATCGCACCACCCGGCATGTCAGCGTAACCTCGGACGGCGCCGTGTATTACGAGCGCTGCCTGCGCATCCTCGGCGAGGTGCGTGACGCCGAGGAGTCGCTGTCGAGGAACCGCGCCAGTCCCAGCGGGCGGCTGCGTATCGACGTCGCCACCGGCGTCGCCAACGAAATCCTGATCCCCGCCCTGCCCGACTTTTTCGCCCGTTACCCGGACATCGTGCTGGAGCTGGGCTGCGGCGACCGCACCGTCGACCTGGTCGAGGAAGGCATCGACTGCGCCATCCGCGGCGGCGTGCTGCCCGACTCGAACCTGATCGCGCGCCGGGTCGGCGTGCTGCACTTCGTCACCGCCGCCACCCCGGCCTACATTGCACGCCACGGCCGCCCCGCCCATCCGCGCGACCTGGCCAATCACGTCTGCGTCAATTATTTTTCGTCGAAGACCGGCAAGGTGCATGACTGGGACTATGTGAGGGGCGATGAAGAAGTGCGGGTGCAGCTGCCGGGGCACATCGCCGTCAACGATTCGACCGCCTACACCAACGCGGGCCTGGCCGGCCTCGGCATCATCCAGATGGCCAGCTTCTCGATGAACCCGTACGTCGAACAGGGCAGGCTCGAATTGCTGCTGCAAGACTGGACCAGTTCGCCCATACCGGTCCATGTGGTATATCCTCAGAACCGCCACCTGTCGGCCAAGGTGCGCGTGTTTGTCGAATGGGTGGCCGATCTGTTCATGTCGCACCCGGGATTTCAACTCAAGACGGCGGTCCGCCAGGCCGCCTAGATTTCAGGATTTTTAAAATATGCACCATATCGTTTTCCTCGACCGCGACAGCCTGCCGGCCGCCGTGCGCACGCCCTCCTTTGCCCATACCTGGGGCGAGCACGCCGCCAGCGCGCCGTTCGAGGTCGTCGATCGCCTGCGCGGCGCCACCATCGCCATCACCAATAAAGTGCCGCTGCGCGCGGCCGATCTGGCGCAGCTGCCGGACTTGAAAATGATCGCGGTGGCCGCCACCGGTACCGACATCGTCGACCTGGCCGCCTGCCGCGAGCGCGGCATCATTGTCTCGAACATCCGCAATTATTCGCTGGTGTCGGTGCCCGAGCACTGTTTCAGCTTGATCCTGGCGCTACGCCGCAACCTGGCCGCTTACGCCGCCGACGTCAAGGCCGGCAAGTGGCGCAACGCTACGCAGTTCTGCCTGTTCGACCATCCCATTTCGGACCTTGCGGGCAGCACCCTCGGCATCGTCGGCTACGGCGCGCTCGGCCGCCGGGTGGCCCAGATCGGCCGCGCCTTCGGCATGAAGGTGGTAGTGGCCTCGCGCTCGCCGGTCGATGATGCGGAGGTGACGATGCTGCCTCTGGCCGAACTGCTGGCCACGGCCGACGTGGTCAGCCTGCACCTGCCGCTGAACGACAAAACACGCCACATGATCGGCGCGGCCGAACTGGCGACCATGAAGAAGACGGCGCTGCTGATCAACACGGCGCGCGGCGGCCTGGTGGACGAGGCGGCGCTGGCGGCGGCATTGAAGTCCGGTGTGATCGGCGGCGCCGGTTTCGACGTACTGACGAAAGAGCCGCCGACCGACGGCAACCCGCTATTGGAACTCGATCAGCCGAATTTCATTTTGACGCCTCACGTGGCCTGGGCCAGCGCCGGGGCGATGCAAACGCTGGCCGATATGCTGGTCGATAATATCGAGGCCTTCGTGGCGGGAGCGCCGAAAAATATCGTCGGCTAGCGGGCGATCACCTCGACCAGTTCGAAATGCAGCGTGACGAACTCGAAGTCGTCATGCAATTCCAGGTGCGGCAGCGCGTCGATATGCACTTGCCGGAACTGCTCGGCGCTCTCGAACGTCTCGCCGCGCCAGACCTCTTCCGGGATATCGCCGAAGCGAATCGTATAAACCTTGGTGGCGCGGATAAGGCAGCGCAGGCGTTGTCGCAGATCGTAGACTTCGATCAGCTCGCCCGGCGCATAGCTGCCGTCGCCGAATTCGCCGTACGGTTGATAATAGGCCTCGACGGTGTCGGCGGTGACGGTCTTGCGTCCTTCGATGACGCTCACCACCAGCGAATCATCGTTGTCGTCGGCGCCCCAGAAGGTCAGTCGTTTCAATCGCATCAGAATGCCGGACCAAGGAAGCGGCCCGCCTTTGCTTTCAATAGTTCAACGAGTTCAGGCTGCATGTAATCGTAGTCGTCCGGTATATCCAGGCAGATGATGCGCTTGCCGTTCAGCCACGGTTTGAATTTCGCCGACAGCCGCTTGCGATGCGCCTTCTCCATCACAAAAATCAGGTTTGCCCATTCGAGTTGTTCGCGCGACAGCGGGACCGTGGCATCATTGCCCAGGCCGGCCGAATCGGTTTCGACATCGGG
>JAQGNM010000391.1 GCA_028291845.1 Massilia sp.
GGAGCCGGAGCGGGTAGCCGCCGCCGTCTGCGAACTGCTCGAGGAAAGTATCAGCAGGGGGAGGCACAGCATCGAAGCCTGAGGGCCCGGACAAGTTCTGCTGGATCTTGCGGCAGGTCTTTTTCGAGATATCGATGGCGTCCGCCACCAGCGCCGGGTCGCCGCGCATCCGGGTAATCCGGCGCGCCGATCTTAGACTAGTTTCGGCCAGAAATGGACCTTCGCAAAAACGAGCCAACAAATTGACTATTTAATTGCAATGACTCTTACCGCTACCAAGTCGAATTGGGTGAAAGAAGACCATTGGCGCGAATCGCACCTTGTAGCCGACAATCGGCGTCTTATTTGCCACCAGTACATGGAATCCAGCTCATGAATAGCGAATTCAGGCGGCAGCCTTGAACCATGCGCTCGGGTCAGGTCCGCGATGCGTCGATAGCGGACGTCCGCAGTCTCAGGCCAAACATTACATCGACCGTGCCGGCCCGCTGGCCCAGCGCTTTGTCGGATTGTCGGTGGCGCCGCTGCTGCTGCGGGCGCTGATGGGAGAAGACGCCGAGCGCCGAGGATTCGCTGGACAGTCGTAATAAAACGGTCGACTGAACCTCAGGCTTGCTCGCGGTGGCGCAATACCACCCGTTCGGTCGGTGCAAAATACGCCGCCAGCCGCTCGGCCATGTACACCGAGCGGTGCTGGCCGCCCGTGCAACCGAGCGCCACCGTCAGATAGCTGCGGTTATCGGTTTTAAAGGACGGCAGCCATTTTTCGATAAAGGCGCGTATGTCTTCCAGCAATTCTCCGGCAGCCGGCTGGGCATCCAGAAAGGCGATCACCGGCGCATCCATGCCGGTCAGCGGGCGCAAGGTCAAATCATAATAGGGGTTCGGCAGGGCCCGCACATCGAACACGAAATCGGCGTCCAGCGGCACGCCCAATTTAAAGGCGAACGACTCGAAAAACAGCGTCAATGGCGCCCGTTCGAGTGCCACCAGTTCCTTGATCCAGGCGCGCAGTTTATTGGCTGACAAATCCGAGGTGTCGATCACCAGGCCGAGTTGCTCGATCGCCGACAAACGCTCGCGTTCTTCGGTGATGCACTCGATCAGGGTGCGCCGGGAGGCGGGATTTTCGTCGGGGCGCAGCTGGTGCGACAGCGGATGGCTGCGCCGCGTTTCGGAAAAGCGCGCCACCAGCGAATGGGTATTCGAGGTCAGGAACATCACCTTGACGTCGTGTCCCTGGGCTTTCAATTGCGCCACATTGACGGGCAGTTCGACCAGCGACTCGGAACTGCGCGCGTCGACCGCCACCGCCAGGCTGGGCACGCCCTCGCTGATCAAGGTATCGACCAGCGGCCCCAGCAAGGCGGGCGGCAGATTGTCGACACAGTAATAGCCGGCGTCTTCGAGAACGTTGAGGGCCACCGATTTGCCGGAGCCGGAAATACCTGAGATAAGAACAATGCGCATGGGTCGATGATACCGCATGGCGGGCGAATGTCGAAATGCCTACCAGCGGCGGGCATACCGGTCATGGACGTGTCGGGCGATATAGGTGCTCAGGCCGCGCCCGGCCAGCGCCAGCGCTTGCATCGCCTGCACATGCTGTTGGCCGCTACTGGCGAAATCATATAAATAATTGGGCGTATCGCCATGTTTGAAGCGTACGTGGATCGATTCACTCTTGATGGCGAAAGCGGCAATCCCCGATGTCCCCGACAAATTCCGGTAGGGCGTCATGGCGATTCGACCGCGCGCCGCACCGATAGTTCCGGATATCCGGTGGCGGGGTCGAAAGGACGCGACAGTTGCCAGCCGGGTACCCTCACCAGCAACACTTCGGCCGTGGTGCGCACCAGGTTGCCATACACGACGTGGCCGCCCAGCACGCGGCCATCGGCGTCCGCCACCGCCATGTGCAGGTGGGCGCCGTCGGCGGCAATGGCGCCGGCAATTGAAATAATTTCAAAGTCGCCAGGGAGCATGGTCGCCTCGGGCGCGCCGGCAAAGCGCAGGCGCACGTCGCGCAAACTGCCGATGCCGGAGACGACAAAGGCGCCATCGGCGCCCGCCGCTTCCAGCGCGCGCCGCAAGTCCTCGCCTGGAGACAGGCGCAGCGGCAACAAGTCCATCAGTCGCCGCTCATCGCCTGGCGCTGGCGTTCCATGAATTCCTGCAAGGTGTCGATGCCGCGCAATTGCAAAATCGTGTTGCGCACCGCCGCCTCCAGCAGCACCGCGATGTTGCGGCCGGCGGCGACGGGAATCACGACCTTGCGGATCGGCAAACCCAGCACATCTTCGGTCGGAAACAGGAACGGCAGACGTTCGGCTTCCTCTTCGAGCGCCGAGCGCCGCACCAGGTGCACGATCAACTTCAAGCGCATCTTGCGGCGCACGGCGGTTTCGCCAAAAATCGCCTTGATATCGAGCAGGCCCAGGCCGCGCACTTCCAGCAGGTTTTGCAGCAGGGGCGGGCAGCGGCCCTCGATCATGTTCGGCGCGATGCGTGAAAACTCGACGGCGTCGTCCGCCACCAGGCCGTGGCTACGTGAAATCAGTTCCAGGCCCAGTTCACTTTTGCCGAGCCCGGAGTCTCCCGTGATCAGCACGCCGACGCCGAGCACGTCCATGAAGACGCCATGCATGATGATTCGTTGCGCCAATTTTTTCGACAAATACACGCGCAAATAATCGATCACCTGGGCGGCCGGCAAGGGGGTCGAAAACAGGGGGATGTTTTGCTCGTCGCAAATGGCGAGGATGTCGGGCGGCGTGTCGAGGCCCTGGGCGATGATCAGGGCGGGCGGGCCGCCGGCGATCAATTCGCCGATGACGTGGCTGCGCGAGTTCGACTTCAGGCGATGGTAATACGTCAATTCCTGGTGGCCGAACACCTGTATGCGCCCCGGGTGGATCAGGTTCAGGTGACCGACCTGGTCGGCGGCGGACGCCACATCGCCGGAGATCAGGCGCTCGCCGCCGGGGAATCCGGCGAACCAGCCAAGTTGCAGGCTCTCGCGATTATCGTCGTACAGCCGTTGGATGGTCAGCGGGGTTTGCAGCATCGGGACTCTTCAAAGTGATAGACGGCAACGCGCCGGCATCGGGAAGTTTAACCCAAGGCTTGCAGGCTCGGTTGCCAATTGATGATGCGCGAATGCACCGAGCGCGGGTCGGTGTCGGTCGACAGGGCGCTGCGGATGGCGTCGTCGGAGAACATCTCGGCGATCTCGGAAAGAATCTCGAGATGTTGCTGCGTGACGTGGTCGGGAATCAGCAAAAAGAACAGCAAATTGACAGGCTGTCCGTCCGGCGACTCGAACGGGATCGGTTCCGCCAGGCGGACAAAGGCGGCCAAAGGCGACTTCAAACTCTTGCTGCCCTTGATGCGGCCGTGTGGAACGGCAACGCCGTGCCCGAGGCCGGTGGAGCCCAGGCGTTCGCGGGCGAACAGGTTGTCCGACACCGTCGAGCGGGCAATCCCGCAATTGTTTTCGAAAATCAAGCCAGCTTGTTCGAATGCCCGCTTTTTGCTGGACACTTCGAGATCGAGCTGGACGTTTTCGAGGGATAGGATTTTGCTAAGGTTAGTCATAACACTAGAGGTGGTGCGCTGCGCACAGTGACTTGCGACCGGGAATTATAGGCCTGTTTTCCGGCTATCGCATGGCATTTATTGTTGTGGGCCGATTCAGCAACGGTCGGCGCCAGGGTCGACACTATGCCCCGCTACGGACAAGGTCAACCGGCTACGCGCACACGATTGCGCAGCATCAAAAATCCGCATTTTTCGAGTAATTATTGCCGCGCGTTACGTAGATTGGGCGGGCGCCCAGTCGTAAAATTGGTACGCCATGGGTTGATATCAAGGCCGCCGCGGCGGGTGTAACGGGCGTACACGGCCAATTTTTGCGGTTTGCAGGCGCGCATGATGTCGACAAAAATGCGCTCGACGCATTGCTCGTGAAATTCGTTGTGTTCGCGGAAACCGATCAGGTAGCGCAGCAGGCCTTCCTGGTCGATTTGCGGCCCGACGTAATGAATTTGCACGCTGGCCCAATCCGGCTGCCCCGTCACCAGGCAATTCGATTTGAGCAAATGCGAAATCAGTTTTTCCTCGACCGGCGCTTCTTCAAAATTGGCTTTGAGAAGTTGCGGGGCCGGCGCGTAGCTGTCGATTTCCAGGTCCAGGCGGTCGAGCAGCAGGCCGTCCAGTTCACCCATCTTGAGTGTGTCGAATTGCTCGGGCAAGGTGAGGGTGACCTGCACCGGCGCGCCGAAGCCGCCTGACAAATCCTCGCGCAGCAAGGCCAGCAAGGCGTCCTGATTGACCAGCCGGGTCTGGTTGAACGAATTCAGATACAACTTGAAGGACTTCGATTCGATGATGTTCGGGGTGTCGGCCGGCACCGTGATGGTGGCGATCGCCACTTGCGGCTTGCCGCGCATGTTCAGCCACGACACCTCGTAGGCATTCCAGATATCGACGCCGAAAAACGGCAGTGTGCCGCGCACATTGAGCTCGTCGCGCTTGCCCTGGCGGGCGATCGGAAACAGCAGCTCGGGCGCGTAGTCGGAGCGGTAGGCGGCGGTTTTGCCGAGGGGGGAGTCGGCGGGGGTGCTGGCAGCGGTGTCGTTGGTCATGAACGGTTCAGTTTATAAAAACAGCTTGTAGACGGGGTTGGCCGACTCGTCCCAGTGGCGGTAGCCGATGTTGGCGAGGAACTGGCGGAAATCGTCCATTTCCGTCTCCGGCACTTGCAGGCCCACCAGGATGCGGCCGACGTCGCCGCCCTGGTTGCGGTAATGGAAAAGCGAAATATTCCAGTTCGGCGCCATGCTGTTCAAAAAGCGCATCAGGGCGCCGGGACGCTCGGGGAATTCGAAACGGTACAACAACTCGTCATGGGCCAGCGCGCTCTTGCCGCCGACCAAGTGGCGAATGTGCAGCTTGGCCAGCTCGTCGTGGGTCAAATCCAGCGTTTTGAAGTCGTGCTGCTCGAAACTGCGCGCCAGCAGCCCCGACTCGCCGCGGCTGCCGATCTGGATGCCGACAAACACGTGGGCCTGCTGCTGGTCGCTGATGCGGTAATTGAATTCGGTAACATTTCGCGGTCCCACCAGCTGGCAGAAACGTTTAAAACTGCCGCGCTCTTCCGGCATGGTGACGGCGAACACCGCTTCGCGCGCTTCACCCAGTTCGGCCCGCTCGGCAACGAAGCGCAGGCGGTCGAAATTCATGTTGGCGCCGCAGGCTATGGCGATCAGGGTCTGGCCCTGCACCGGCAGTTTCGACATGGCGGCGCGTTCCACATACGCTTTGGCGCCGGCCACCGCCAGCGCGCCGGCCGGCTCGACAATGCTGCGGGTATCTTGAAACACATCCTTGATGGCGGCGCAGATGGCATCGGTGTCGACAATGATGATCTCGTCGACCACCTGCTGGGCGACTCTGAAAGTTTCCTCGCCGACCAGGCGCACTGCGGTGCCGTCGGAAAACAAGCCGACGTCGGGCAGGGTGACCCGGCTGCCCGCCTTCAGACTTTTCGCCATGGCGTCGGAGTCGAGCGTTTGCACGCCAATCACCTTGATGTCCGGCCGCACCGCTTTGACATAGGCGCCGATGCCGGAAATCAAGCCGCCGCCGCCGATGGCGACAAAGATCGCGTGGATGGGGCCGGAGTGCTGGCGCAAAATTTCCATGGCGATGGTGCCCTGGCCGGCGATCACGTCGGGGTCGTCGAACGGGTGCACGAAGGTCAGACTTTGCTCTTTTTCCAGCGTAATGGCGTGGTTGTAGGCATCGGTATACGACTCGCCGTGCAGCACGATCTCGACGCTGGCGCCGCCCCGTTCGCGCACCGCATCGATTTTAAGCGGCGGCGTGGTGGTCGGCATGACGATCAGCGCGCGGCAGCCCAGCGTGGCGGCGGACAGCGCCACGCCCTGGGCGTGGTTGCCGGCCGAGGCGCAAATCACCCCGCGCTTCAGTTGTGCAGGTGACAGGTGCGCCATCTTGTTGTAAGCGCCGCGCAACTTGAAACTGAACACGCTTTGCATGTCCTCGCGCTTGAAATAGATCTGGTTGTCGAAGCGCTGCGACAGGCTCGGCGCCAGCTCCAGCGGGGTTTCGACGGCAACGTCGTACACGCGCGAAGTCAGAATTTTCTTTAAGTAATCGATGGTCATGGGGGGCGGGCAGTCTGTGGGCGATTGGAAAAATAACATTGCGACCAGGACTGCGCAGGGCGGTGGATGACCGGTCTGGCAGTACGAAGCGCGGCCCCGGTTGGCGGGCTCGGCGTATCGTGTCCTTACATGGAGTTTTCCTCATTATAATGGACGGCTTCTCTCCCTGTGCCCGCGTTATTCCGGGCTTTTCCTGATGATCGAATCCGCCGTGATCTGGCTGTTGAAGCTGGTGGCCGCTCCCGCGGTCGGCTTGTCGTCGATCTTTATTATCAGTTTTATTTCCGCCACCCTGTTGCCACTCGGTTCGGAGCCAGCCGTGTTCGCAGTCGTAAAGGCCAATCCGGAGCTGTTCTGGTCGGCCATCCTGGTCGGCACCTTGGGCAACACCCTGGGCGGCGCCTTCGATTATTTTCTCGGCTATCGCGCCAAGGTGGCGTTCGCCAAGGAGAGAAAAACCCGCTGGTTCCTGTGGCTCGAGAGATATGGCCCGAAAACCATGCTGCTGTCATGGGTGCCCGGCATCGGCGACCCTCTGTGCACCATGGCGGGCTGGCTGCACATGCCGTTCTGGCCCAGTGTTGCCTACATGGCGGTCGGCAAGTTCGCGCGGTATGTCAGCATGACGTATTTGTTGCTGTATGTGCCTGACGGGGTCTGGCGCAAACTGGCGGATATGGTCGGATAACCGCGGATTCTGCATGCCGTTCGGCAGAATTCGTATAGACCAAATTTTTGCGTTGAATAGTCTCACGAAGTGATTCATTGCTTCGGCCTTCGGTCCAGCGTGGTGCAGCGCAATACGCTAGAATAAGGGTCCCTCGCGTCAGCCCAAGTACCCACTCCATGAACGCCCCAGTCCAGATCCAGGCCCTGCTGTCCGATGCGCCGCACGGCCCCACGCCGACGCGCCTGCGCGAAATTCCCTATAACTACACCTCGTTTTCCGATCGCGAAATCGTCATTCGCCTGCTTGGCGAGGATGCCTGGCATTTGCTGAACGAGCTGCGCGGCTCGCGCCAGACCGGGCGCTCCGCGCGCATGCTGTACGAAGTGCTGGGCGATATCTGGGTGGTGCGGCGCAATCCGTACTTGCAGGATGACATGCTGGACAACCCGAAGCGGCGCGCCGAGCTGATCGAGGCCTTGCATCACCGTTTGGCCGAGGTCGACAAGCGCCGCCTTGCCACCGGCGATGAGGACGACGATGCGGCCGCGGCCAGCGCCCGCAGCGCCGCCGTCGAGCGCCTGCTGGCGGCCGCTCGCAAGGCGGTCGACGACTTCGGCGCCGAGTTCCGCGCCACCTACGATCTGCGCAAGCGCGCCGTCAAAGTGCTGGGGCGCTACACCGACAAGCACAACATCCGCTTCGACGGCATCAAGCGCGTCTCGCACGTGACCGACGCCACCGACTGGCGCGTCGAATATCCATTCGTGGTGCTGACCCCCGACAACGAAGATGAAATGGCCGGCCTGGTCACCGGTTGCATCGAGCTGGGGCTGACCATCATCCCGCGCGGCGGCGGTACCGGCTACACCGGCGGCGCGATTCCCTTGACGCCGATGTCGGCCGTCATCAATACCGAGAAATTGATCGACCTGGGCCCGGTGGAAATGACCCGCCTGCCCGGTGTCGACCGCGATTACGCCACCATTTATGCGGGCGCCGGGGTGGTGACCAAGCGGGTGTCGGATGCCGCCGACCGCGCCGGCTTCGTGTTCGCCGTCGACCCGACCTCGGCCGAAGCATCCTGCGTGGGCGGCAACATCGCCATGAACGCGGGCGGTAAGAAAGCTGTGCTGTGGGGCACCGCGCTGGACAACCTGGCCTCGTGGAAAATGGTAGACCCCAATGGCGACTGGCTGGAAGTGACGCGCACCGATCACAATCTTTCGAAGATTCATGATGCGCCGGTCGCCACCTTTAAACTGGAATGGACCCACCCGAACGCCAAGGGGGAAGCCAAGGGCGCGCCGTTTAAGACAGAAACGTTATCTATTCTCGGCAGCAAGTTCCGCAAGGAGGGTTTGGGTAAAGATGTCACCGACAAGTTCCTGTCCGGCCTGCCGGGTGTGCAAAAGGAAGGTACCGACGGCCTGATCACCTCGGCGCGCTGGATTTTGCACAAGATGCCGGCCCACGTGCGCACCGTCTGCCTTGAATTTTTCGGCCAGGCCCGCGACGCCATTCCATCGATCGTCGAAATCAAGGATTACCTCGACAACTTGCCGAAAACCGGCGGCGCCCAGTTTGCCAGCGTGCGCCTGGCCGGTCTCGAACACCTCGACGAGCGCTACCTGCGCGCGGTCGGCTACGCCACCAAGTCGAAACGCGCCGTGCTGCCCAAAATGGCGCTGTTCGGCGATATTGTCGGCGACGATGAAAACGCCGTCGCCATTGCCGCCTCGGAAGTGGTGCGATTGGCCAATACCCGCGTGGGCGAAGGCTTTGTTGCCGTCAGCGCGGAAGCAAGAAAGAAATTCTGGCTCGACCGCGCCCGCACGGCGGCGATCGCCAAGCACACCAACGCCTTTAAAATCAACGAAGACGTCGTGATTCCCCTGAACCGCATGGGCGAATATACCGACGGCATCGAGCGCATCAACATCGAACTGTCGATCCGCAACAAGTTGCAATTGGTTGAGCAACTGCGCGCCTTCATCAACAGCGGCAATCTGCCGGTGGCCAAGAGCGACGAGGTGGCGGGCGAGGGCATCGGCATCGACGAGATGCTGGGCGACCGCGTGCAACAGGCCGACACCGTGCTGGCGGAAACGCAAGCGCGCTGGCTGTGGCTGCTCGATAATCTTGATACAGATTTGGAGGCTGGTCGCCAAAATATGTATCGAATTGGCATGCAAGAGCTGGCCGAGACGTTTGAAAAGCGCCTCGATGTGCAGCCGGACGCCAGCGTGTTCGACGTGGTCCAGGACCGCACAGTGCGCGTTTCGTGGAAGCAGGAGATCCGCGTGCCGCTGCGCCAGATTTTCAACGGCGCCGCCTTTAAATTGATTCTCGACGAGCTGGGCGCGATTCATGCGAAAGTGCTGCGTTCGCGCGTGTTCGTGGCGCTGCACATGCACGCCGGCGACGGCAATGTACACACCAACTTGCCGGTCAACTCGGACGACTACGCCATGCTGCAGGACGCCCACCAGGCCGTCGAGCGCATCATGGCGCTGGCGCGCTCGCTCGATGGCGTTATTTCCGGCGAGCACGGTATCGGCATCACCAAGCTGGAGTTTCTGAAAGAAGAGGAAATCAGCGAGTTCCGCGACTATAAATTGCGGGTCGATCCTGAAGGCCGTTTCAACAAGGGCAAACTGCTCAACCTCGACGGTTTCAAAGCCGATCTCACCAACGCCTACACGCCGTCGTTCGGTCTGATGGGTCACGAATCGCTGATCATGCAGCAAAGCGATATCGGCGAAATTGCCAACAGCATCAAGGATTGCCTGCGCTGCGGCAAGTGCAAGCCGGTTTGCACCACCCACGTGCCGCGCGCCAATTTGCTGTACTCGCCGCGCGACAAGATTCTCGCAACCTCCCTGCTGGTCGAAGCCTTCCTCTACGAAGAGCAGACCCGCCGCGGCGTGTCGATCCGCCACTGGGAAGAGTTCGAGGATGTGGCCGACCACTGCACCGTCTGCCACAAATGCGTCACGCCATGCCCGGTGAACATCGACTTTGGCGACGTCTCGATGAACATGCGCAATCTGCTGCGCAAGATGAACAAGAAAAGTTTTAAACCGGCCAATGCGGCCGCCATGTTCTTCTTGAACGCCACCGATCCGACCACCATCAACGCGGCCAGATTGGCCATGACCGGCATCGGTTTCAAGGCCCAGCGCATGGGCAATACGCTGTTAAGAAAATTTGCCGCAAAACAGGTGCAAGCGCCACCGCCGAGCACGGGAAAGCCGCCCGTGCGCGAGCAGGTGATCCATTTTATTAACAAAAAGATGCCCGGCAACTTGCCGAAGAAAACCGCGCGCGCGCTGCTCGATATCGAGGACGATAAGGTCATTCCGATTATCCGTAATCCGAAATTGACCAACGCCGACACCGAAGCGGTGTTTTATTTCCCCGGCTGCGGCTCGGAGCGCCTGTTCTCGCAGGTGGGCCTGGCGACGCAGGCGATGTTGTGGGAAGTTGGCGTGCAAACGGTGCTGCCGCCAGGCTACCTGTGCTGCGGTTACCCGCAGCGGGGCGCCGGCCAGTTCGACAAGGCCGACAAGATGATGACGGACAACCGCGTGCTGTTCCACCGCATGGCCAATACTCTCAACTACCTGGACATCAAGACGGTGCTGGTGTCCTGCGGCACCTGTTATGACCAGCTGGCGACCTACGAGTTCGATAAAATCTTCCCCGGCTGCCGCATCATGGACATCCACGAATATTTATTGGAAAAGGGCGTGCGCCTGGAAGGCGTCAGCGGCACCCGTTACATGTACCACGAGCCTTGCCACAATCCGATGAAGCTGCAGGATTCGGTCAAAACCGTGAATGCGCTGGTGTCGACCTTCGATGAAACAAAAATCGAAAAGAACGACCGCTGCTGCGGAGAGTCGGGCACCTTCGGCATTTCGCGGCCGGACATTGCCACCCAGGTGCGTTACCGCAAGCAGGATGAAATGGAGAAGGGCGCGGCCAAGCTGCGCGCCGACGGTTTTGAGGGCGAAGTCAAAATCCTCACCAGCTGCCCGTCCTGCCTGCAAGGTTTGACGAGATATAACCATGACGCGGGCGCCACCGCCGACTACATCGTCGTCGAGATCGCCAAGCATTTGTTGGGCGAGAACTGGATGCCCGATTATGTCGCGCGCGCCAACAATGGCGGCATCGAACGGGTGCTGGTGTGAAGCTGGCCGATTGCGAACTGTGCCAACTGGACATTGATCCAATCTGGAAGAATGAACTTTTTTCCGTGATCAATGTCAATGACGTGGCGTACCCGGGTTTTGTGCGGGTCATCTGGCACGAGCACGTGCGCGAGATGAGCGACCTGCCGGACGCCCAGCGCCTGGCGGTGAACGACGCCGTGTGGAAAGTCGAACTGGCCATTCGCGCGGTGATGCAACCGGCGAAAATCAATCTGGCCAGCCTGGGCAACGTGGTGCCGCATTTGCACTGGCACCTGATCCCCCGTTACCCGGACGACGCCCATTTTCCATCCCCCGTGTGGGCTGCCGCCGTGCGCACGACCGATGAAGCCGTGCTTGCCGCGCGGCGCGCCTTGTTGCCCCAACTAAGTGCGGAAATCATCCGCCGTTTGAATGAGTAATTATTGATGAGTAATCCAATCCCTACCGACCTGGTCGTCCACCAACAATCGCGCATGCTCGACATCGCCTTCGACGACGGCGCCGCGTTCACCTTACCGTTCGAATACCTGCGCGTGTATTCGCCGTCCTCCGAAGTGAAAGGCCACGGCGCCGGCCAGGAAGTATTGCAACTCGGCAAGCGCGATGTCGGCATGGTCTCCCTGGAGCCGGTCGGCAATTACGCCGTCAAACCGACGTTCGACGATGGCCATGACAGCGGGCTGTACACCTTCGCCTACCTGTATAAACTGGGCGCGGAGCAGGGCGCCATGTGGGCCGAATATTTGCGCCAGCTGGAGGCGGCCGGCTTTCCTGGCGACAGCGGCCGCGCGCCGGGAGCGGCGATTCCGGGTGCGCCGACCAAAGCAAAAAGCTGCGGTTGATAGCAGGGGGACTGGCGCCGGAGGTGCCTGTCCCATGTATGCGCTGCCTGCAAACGCCAATTTTGCAAGGACGATGGCATGGGACAGGCACCTTCGATCCGGACGCGGCCCGGCCAGTCCCCCTTCTGCATGCGCCACGTCCCAATTGCCGCTTGTATAATCCAAATACCATCAACGGCAGCCCCACCATGACCAACACCACCCATTTCGGCTACAAAACCGTCGCCGAGGACGAAAAAGTCCACGAAGTCGCCAAGGTATTCCACTCCGTCGCCGCCAAGTACGACGTCATGAACGACCTGATGTCGGCCGGCCTGCACCGTGCCTGGAAGATTTTTACGATTGCCAAGGCGGGCGTGCGCCCCGGCTTCAAGGTGCTCGATATCGCCGGCGGCACCGGCGAATTGGCCAAGGCGTTTGCGAAGCAAGCCGGCCCGACCGGCGAAGTCTGGCTCACCGACATCAACGAGTCGATGCTGCGCGTCGGCCGC
>JAQGNM010000031.1 GCA_028291845.1 Massilia sp.
GCTGGTGCAAGCGCACGGTAACAGCTGGGGGCAATTGATTTTCAAGGACCTGGTCAAGTTCGACTGACCAGCCCATGTCGATGCCGGGTGGAATTCCGTTGGGCGTTCCACTCCCCACTTAAAACGGAGCGAGGAAATAACATGACAAAGAAAACCTATCACGGCGCGTGTCACTGCGGCGCCGTCACCTTTGAGGCCAAAATCGACTTCGAAAAAGGAACGACACGCTGCAACTGCTCGATTTGCACCAAGTCGCGCTTCTGGTTCGCGATCGTGCCGCCGGAAGATTTCAAAATGGGACAAGGTGAGGACCAGCTGTCCGATTACACGTGGATACCGGCAGGCAAAACGGAATCCCACCTTCACTATCGCTTCTGCAAGACATGTGGTGTTCGCACCCATGCGGCAGGAAGCGACGGCACGTTCTACGCGGTGGCGATCGCAGCACTGGACGATATCGAGCAAGACGCCGACCTGCTCGCCAGGACGTTGAAATATAACGATGGCCGCCATGACGACCTCAAGCATGCGCCGGCAGACACGCGCCTGCTGTGAACGTCAAAACCTGCCTGATGAGTAAAGACGCTGCTGCCCGCCGCGACGTGCACGTGCGGTCGCGGCCGCCGTTCAGTTAACGCCCTTACTGCTTCGCAAGCGTACAGATCGCGGTAAACGAGAAGCGGAGGGTCAAGCTACAATCGGCGTGCCACCCTCACTATCGCATCGGCGACCGTCTGATACAGCGACGCCGGCAAGTCATGACCCATGCCGTCGATCAGCATGAACTCTGCGCCTCGAATCGAAGATGCTGTGTCCCTGCCGCAAGCAGCAGGTATCAGAGCATCCGCGGCGCCATGTAGAACCAGTGCCGGAATTGTGATGTTGGCCAATAGCGGCCGAATGTCCCCGGTGCCGCCAATTGCAGCGATTTGCCTCGCAAACCCGCCTGGATCATAGGCCCGTCGTGCTTCCTCCAGGATGAGGGCACGCTGACCATCCTCGTCAAATGGATAAGCGGGACTTGCTATCAATCGGGCGAAAGCAAGGCTGTGCGAGAGATAGCCCGCTTCGTCGTCGAACGGATCAGGCGCAGGCTGGGTCAGCTTTGCCATGACTTCCGGTGAGGCTGAAGGAAGATCAGGATTGCCCGTGCTGGACATGATGGATGTCAATGACAGAATCCGCTCGGGATACTTGCTGGCTGCTATCTGAGCAATCATGCCGCCCATCGACCTGCCGACGAGATGCGCGCGCTCGATTCCGAGAGTGTCCAAAAGCCCGATCGCATCGTCCGCCATGTCATGCAGTGTATATGGCACGCGCGGCTGTTCTCCGGCAGCCAGAGCGGCAGCCAGTGCGCGCAAATCGGGTGCGGGTGCGTCCCTAAAATGCGTCGAGCAGCCGGCGTCGCGATTGTCGAAGCGAATCACACGGTAACCTTGCATTGTCAGGCTCTCGCAAAATGGCACCGGCCAGCGAACTCTCTGTGTGCCGAGGCCGGCGATCAACAGCATCGTCCCGGCGTTGCGATCACCGAAAGAGTCGTAGCCCAATTCGATGCCGTTTGCTGTAAGAGTCGCCATTATTGTCCGTTCATTTCGATCTGGACATCGTCCAGCATGTCGTACACGAGCAGGGCGTCGTTAAGCTTTTTCAGGGGCTCGGCGAGCGATGGCCTGGCACAAACGCGATCGATCGTCTCATGCGCCGTCTTCATGAGGGACAGTGCTGGTGCGCGCAGCGCGATGCGGCGATCCTCGATGCCGCCGTGGCAAGCAATCAGCCCGGTCTTTTCGAGTGGTCGCAGACGGCGCAACAGGGCCGGGCGTGAGGTGCCGAGATCCACAGCGATGGTATCGAGGCCGGTCGTGCAATTTACATCGCTGGCGAGAGAATGCAGTAACGCAAAATCGGCAAAATCAATGCCGTGATAGGTCCCCAATTCTTCGTCGAGTTGAAGCCGCAGCCCGGCATAGGTCGTATCAAACGACAGAAACGGATTGGTATTCGGCTGGTTCACGATGGGCTCCTGCAGAATTCGTAATTTCCCTCGCTTTGAGATGAAGTCTCATGGCGCCACAGAGCAAGGAGATCGTTCAGTTCGCGCGTGACATCCAGGGCGGCATCCGTGTCTGGCTTGACGGTATCGAGTATGTCGAAGGTGAAGCTGGATTCTCCGTGAAGAGCCCAGTCCTGGCGCATAAGCTGGTTGCGGTGAGTACCTTGGCAAAGTTCGAAGCGATGCCGGTTCAGCGCCCCTTGAACGTCCTTGCTGCTCGACACAAGCACACGGCCCGTGACCAGGTTTCTGATTACGTAGACGCCAGCCCGGCTCTTCGTCTCCAGGTATTGCTGCTTCAGTAGTCGTTTGTTGGTCATCTTTTATTCTCTTCTCAGCCAGCCTTGTCGCTTCACAGGGCCACAAGCCTGCCAATCGCCGTAAGCGGCGCCATCCGGCACGACAGACACGGTTTCAAACGTCGGCGCCCGACGCCAGATGCAGCGTGAAATCGCGAATGTCACTTGGCCATTCAGAAACGAGCTGGAGCAATTTAGCGTGGTCGTCAGCAAAGAGTGCTCGTGTGGCTTCTTCGAAGCCTGGCATGTTGCCAGCCATTGTCGACATAAACTGGTACGCGCGCTCCCGGGCAATGCGTTTGTTTTCGCTGCTCGCGGTACGACGTCTGGCCTCTTCAACCAACTTGCGTAAAGCAACAGAAGCGCCTCCAGGCTGTGCCGACAACCAGTCCCAATGACGGGGCAGTAAGGTGACCTCGCGTGCCGTTACCCCCAGCTTCGGTCTACCTCGACCGCGCTGTTGCACCGAAGACGGCAATCTCGCGCCAGAATCGGATTCACTCACCGCATCGCTTCGAGTCTCCTGCGGTAAACGAGAAAGTGTTTCAGCGTCGGTCCCACGCGTGTCGACATCCTGAACACGGCCAGTTCGGTCGTCAAAAATCAGTAACGGTCCAAATGATCCAGACTCAGCCGCCCGTTTCACTGCCAGGACGGTGGTTTCCAGACTTCCGGAGGCAATCCGTCTGGACCCATCGAAGGCAGTAAATGATCGCGAAATTGGGGGAGCCATAATTATCGATAAAAGTGAGGTGCCTATTTTACCCGGGTAAAATAGGCGCAGTCAATAATACCCGGGTAAAATTTGCGATGGCAAGCGCTACGTGCTTCGCATGTGATGTCAAAGATCTGCCAACTGGCTATTTGCTTGGCGCGATTTCTACGAAGCGCCAGAGCTGCAATCAGCAGCTCTGATGTCGGCTGTCTCCGGCTCGGATAGTCAAGGTGGTAGGCGGCCATCGGCGCCGAACGTT
>JAQGNM010000392.1 GCA_028291845.1 Massilia sp.
CAGCTCCGTCGTTGGAGCTGCGCAAGGACATCGGCGTCCGCCCAGCCTGGTAATGCACCGGGGTGCGCGGACGCCTTTTTGTTAATCGGACAGGGATAATCATGGCCAGCAAAGCAGACAGCATCAATCTCTTCTCCTTCAGCACGCCACAGATGCGTGCCTTCCACATGACGTGGATGTCTTTCTTCATATGTTTCTTCGCCTGGTTTGCCTGCGCCCCGCTGATGCCGGTCATCAAAGGCGAATTTCACTTGTCGCTGGCGCAGGTCGCCAACATCAACATCGCCGCCGTCGCCATTACCATCCTGGTGCGCCTGGTGGTGGGGCCGATGTGCGACCGCTACGGCCCGCGCCTGACCTATACCGCCCTGCTGGCGCTGGGCGCGATTCCGGTGCTGGGCGTGGCGCTGGCGCAGAGCTACGAGAGTTTTCTGATTTTCAGGCTCGGCATCGGCGCCGTCGGCGCCAGCTTCGTCATCACCCAATACCACACCTCCGTCATGTTCGCGCCCAATGTGGTCGGCACCGCCAACGCGGCCGCCGCCGGCTGGGGCAACGCCGGCGGCGGCGCCGCGCAGGCGGTGATGCCGCTGTTGATGACGGCGATCGTGATGGCCGGCGTCTCGCAGTCGCTGGGCTGGAGAGTGGCGCTGGTGGTGCCGGGCGTGATGATGCTGATCATGGCGGTGGTCTATTACAAGTACACCCAGGACTGCCCACAGGGGAATTACGCCGACCTGCGCAAAGCGGGCATTGCCATCGAAGGGAACAAGAAAGGCGGCTGGGACAGCTTCAAGGCGGCTGCCGCCAACCACCGCGTGTGGCTGCTGTTCGTCACCTACGGCGCCTGCTTCGGCATCGAGATTTTTATTCATAACATCGCCGCCGTCTACTACGTCGATCATTTTGGCCTGTCGATCGGTGCGGCCGGCATGGCCGCCGGCAGTTTCGGCCTGCTGGCGCTGTTCGCCCGCGCCCTCGGCGGATATCTGTCGGATAAAGGCGCGGCGCGCGGCACCCTCAACTCGCGCGTCACCGTGCTGTTCGTGATGATGATCGGCGAAGGTATCGGCCTTTTATGGTTCGCCAATGCCGGCAGCGCCGCGATGGCGGTGATCGCCATGCTGGTGTTCGGCCTGTTCACCCACATGGCTTGCGGCGCCACCTACGCGCTGGTGCCCTTCATCGACAGCAAGGCGCTCGGCGGCGTGGCCGGCATCATCGGTGCCGGAGGCAACGTCGGCGCGGTGCTGGCGGGCTTCTTGATGAAAGGGACCGGCAGCATCCAGCAAACCTTGTCGATCCTGTCGGTGCTGGTGGTGATATCGGCCGTGTGCGCCCTGGCCGCCCGCTTTGGCGCCAACCAGAACACCCCGCTGGCCGCCGCCGCGGCTTAAGGAGTATAAAGAATGAAAATCGTCGTCATCGGCCACGGTATGGTCGGCCACAAATTCCTCGAGTCGCTCGCGCTCGAATCGAACCTGCACCTGGAAGTGACGGTGCTGGGCGAAGAACCGCGCGCCGCGTATGACCGGGTGCACCTGTCCGAATTTTTCAGCGGTAAAACGGCGGAAGAGCTGTCGCTGGTCGCTCCCGGCTTTTTCGAGAAGGGTAACGTACTGCTGCAATTGAACGCGCGCGCCGTCGCCGTCGATCGCGTCCATAAAACCGTTACTGTCGCCAGCGGAGAAGTGCTCGGCTACGACAAACTGGTGTTCGCCACCGGCTCATACCCGTTCGTGCCGCCGCTGCCGGGCAAGGATCGCAAGGATTGTTTCGTCTACCGCACCATCGAAGACCTCGAAGCGATGCGCGAGTGCGGCGCCCGTTCGAAAACCGGCGTGGTGATCGGCGGCGGCCTGCTCGGCCTCGAATGCGCCAAGGCGCTGGTCGATCTGGGCCTGGCCACCCACGTGGTCGAATTCGCGCCGCGCCTGATGGCGGTGCAGGTCGATGACGGCGGCGCCCGCGTGCTGCGCCAGCGCATCGAAGAGCTGGGCGTGACGGTGCACACGCAGAAGAACACCCTGGAGATCGTCGACGGCGAAGCGGCAACCCACCGCATGCGTTTCGCCGACGGCAGCATTCTCGACGCCGACATGATCGTTTTTTCGGCCGGCATCCGCCCGCGCGACGAGCTGGCCAGATCAACCGGCCTGGCCATCGGCGCGCGCGGCGGCATCGCCATCGACGACAGCTGCCTGAGCTCCGACCCCGATATCTACGCCATCGGCGAATGCGCGGCCTGGAACGGCCAGTTGTTCGGCCTGGTGGCGCCCGGCTACGACATGGCGCGAACGGCGGCGCGCCACCTGGCCGGCGAACCGGCCAGTTTTCAGGGCGCCGACATGAGCACCAAGCTCAAACTGATGGGGGTGGATGTGGCCAGCGTGGGCGACCCGCACGCCACCGCACCCGGCGCGCGCAGCTACCAATTCACCGACGAGCGCAAGCAGGTCTACAAAAAAATCGTCGTCTCCAGCTGCGGCAAGTACCTGCTGGGCGGCGTGCTGGTGGGCGACGCCGCGGAATACGGCACCCTGCTGCAGATGATGATAAATAAAATCGAGCTGCCCGAATCGCCCGAATTCCTGATCCTGCCGTCCAGCGACGGCGCCGCCCGTCCCGCCATCGGCGTCGACGCCCTGCCCGACGCGGCCCAGCTTTGTTCGTGCAACGATGTATCGAAGGGCGCCATCTGCGCTGCCGTCCAGGGCGGCGCCGTCACCATCGGCGCCATTAAACGCTGCACCGGCGCCGGCACCAGTTGCGGCGGCTGCGTGGCGCTGGTGACGCAGGTGATGAAGGCGGAGATGAAAAAGCAGGGTTTAATCGTCAACAACCACCTGTGCGAGCATTTTCACTACTCGCGCCAGGAGCTGCTGCACATGGTGCGCATTGAAGGCATCAAGACGTTCGCGGAGCTGCTGAGCCGTCATGGCAATGGGCGCGGCTGCGACATTTGCAAGCCGGCGGCGGCCAGCATTTTCGCTTCGACCTATAACGACTTCGTCCTCACGCCGGTGCACGCGGCGCTGCAGGACACCAACGACTACTACCTCGGCAATATCCAGAAGGACGGCACGTATTCCGTGGTGCCGCGCATGCCAGGCGGCGAAGTCACCGCCGACGGCTTGATCGCGGTCGGCATGGTGGCGAAAAAATTCGGGCTTTATACGAAAATCACCGGCGGCGCGCGCGTCGACCTGTTCGGCGCCCGCGTCGACCAGCTGCCGCTCATCTGGCAGGACCTGATCGACGCCGGTTTCGAGTCCGGCCACGCCTACGGCAAATCGCTGCGCACCGTCAAATCCTGCGTCGGCTCGACCTGGTGCCGTTTCGGCGTCGGCGACAGCATGGGTTTCGGCATCGCCCTGGAGAACCGTTATAAAGGTTTGCGGGCGCCCCATAAAATCAAGTTCGGCGTATCCGGCTGCACCCGCGAGTGCGCCGAGGCGCAGGGCAAGGACATCGGCCTGATCGCCACCGAAAAGGGCTGGAACCTCTACGTGTGCGGCAACGGCGGCATGAAGCCGCGCCACGCCGAACTGTTCGCCACCGATCTCGATGAAGCCACCGTCGTGCGCTACGTCGACCGCCTGCTGATGTTTTACGTCAGGACCGCCGACCGCCTGCAGCGCACCAGCGTCTGGCGCGACAACATGGAAGGCGGCCTGGCTTACCTGAAACGCGTGGTGATCGACGACAGCCTGGGTTTAGCGAGCGAACTGGAAGCGGACATGCAGCGCGTGGTCGACACCTATGCCTGCGAGTGGAAGGCGGCCATCGAGAATCCCGAAACGCGCAAGCGCTTCCGCCATTTCGTCAACAGCGACACGCCCGACCAGAACATCGTGTTCCTGTCCGAGCGCGGCCAGATCCGGCCGGCCAGCTTCGAAGAAAAGCAGAGAACCGTCATCCCGATCGCCAAGTCCGCCTAAGGAGAATCACATGCACCGCGATATGCCCGAACGTTTTACGGTCGTCTGCCCGCTGGCCGACATCCTGCCCGACAGCGGCGTCTGCGCCCTGGTCGATGGCCAGCAGGTGGCCGTGTTCCGTGTCGGTGGCGAGGACACGGTTTACGCCATCGGCAATTACGACGCCAACTCGAATGCCGCGGTGCTCTCGCGCGGCCTGGTCGGCAACCTGGGCGAACGCCTGGTGGTCGCCTCGCCCATCTACAAGCAGCATTTCGATCTGCGCACCGGCGAATGCATCGAGGCGCCGCAGCACTCGGTGCAAGCCTGGCGCGCCCGCGTGGTCGATGGCGCCGTGTGGGTCGGCCAGTGAATACCGACGTCGTTCCCGTGCGCCAGTCGCTGGTCGTCGTCGGCAACGGCATGGCCGGCATGCGCACCGTCGAAGAACTGCTCAAACTGGCGCCGGAGCTGTACGACATCACCGTGTTCGGCGCCGAACCGCACACCAACTACAACCGGATTTTGCTCTCTCCCGTGCTGGCCGGCGACAAGGCGCGCGAGGATATCGTGATACATTCTAGAAGCTGGTATGCCGAAAACCGTATCACATTATTCACCGGCGACCCGGTCGTCCACATCGACCGCAAGCGCCGCCTGGTGCGTTCGCAGTCAGGCCGCGAGGTCTGGTACGACCGCCTGCTGCTGGCCACCGGTTCGACCCCGTTCATCATTCCGGTGCCCGGCCACCTGCTGCCCGGCGTGATCGGCTTTCGCGACATCGGGGACGTCGACACCATGCTGGCCGCCAGCGCCGCGGGCGGCCACGCCGTCGTCATCGGCGGCGGTCTGCTGGGCCTGGAGGCGGCCAACGGCCTGCACCGGCGCGGCATGCAGGTCACCGTGGTGCACGCGAGCGACACCCTGATGAACCAGCAGCTCGACAAGCCGGCCGCGCGCCTGCTGCGGCAAGCGTTAGAGGCGCGCGGCATCGCATTTCGCATGGAGGCGCAGACCAGCGCGATCGCCGGCGAACAGCGCGCCAGCGCGGTGTGCTTTGCCGATGGGGCGTCGATCCCGGCCGACCTGGTGGTGATGACCGCCGGCGTGCGCCCCAACATCAAGCTGGCGCAAGGCGCCGGCCTGCATTGCGAACGCGCCATCGTGGTCGACGACACCCTGCAAACCTACGATCCGCGCATCTACGCCGTCGGCGAGTGCGTGCAGCACCGCAGCAGCACCTTCGGCCTGGTGGCGCCGATCTGGGAACAGGCCAAGGTGGCCGGCGCCCACCTGGCGTGCAAGGGCCACCGCCGCTACGTGCAAAGCGCCACCCCGACCAAGCTGAAAGTCACCGGCATCGACCTGTATTCAGTGGGCGATTTCATCGGCAGTGAAAGCAGCGAAGACCTGGTGCTGCGCGACCCGCGCCGCGGCATCTACAAGCGCCTGGTGATCGAGGGCGACCGGCTGGCCGGCGCCGTGCTGTACGGCGACGTGTTTGATGGCCCCTGGTACTTTGAACTCATCAAGAACCGCAGCAGCATTGCCGCCATCCGCCAGCAACTGCTGTTCGGCGAAGCGCTGTGCAAACGCGCCGCATAGATACCATATGAACCTCACACCGATTCCGCCCGCCGTCCACACCACCTGTCCCTATTGCGGCGTCGGCTGCGGCGTCAAGGCCACGCCCGCCGCCGATGGCAGCGTCGCCATTGCTGGTGACGACAGCCACAGCGCCAACCGCGGCCGCCTGTGCGTCAAGGGCTCGGCGCTGGGCGAGACGCTCGACCTGGACGGCCGCCTGCTGCATCCGCAGATCCGCGAAAACGGCGTGCTGCGCCAGGCGGACTGGAACGAAGCGCTGGACCGGGTCGCCGGCGGCTTCAAGCGCATCATCGATGAACATGGTGCCGACGCGGTGGCCTTGTACGTATCCGGCCAGTTGCTGACCGAGGATTATTACGTCGCCAATAAACTCATGAAGGGCTACATCGGCAGCGCCAACATCGACACCAACTCGCGCCTGTGCATGTCCTCGTCGGTGGCCGGCCACAAGCGCGCCTTCGGCGAAGACATCGTGCCGGGCTGCTATGAGGACTTCGAACTGGCCGACATGGTGGTGCTGGCCGGCTCGAACGCCGCCTGGTGCCACCCTATCCTGTTTCAGCGCATCGCCCGCATCAAGGAAGCGCGCCCGGACTTTAAAATCGTCGTCATCGATCCGCGCCGCACCGCCACCTGCGAAGGCGCCGATTTACACCTGGCCATCAAGCCGGGCACCGATGTGTGGCTGTTCAATGGCCTGCTCAGTTTTCTAGCGCGCGAGGGCGCGGTCGATGCGGCTTACGTCGATGCCCACACCAGCGGCCTGCGCGCTGCGCTCGACAGCGCCGACGCCTGCGATCCGCACACGGTGGCCAAGGCCTGCCGCATCGATGTGGCCAAGGTACTCGAGTTCTACCGCTGGTTCGCCGCCACCGCCAACACCGTCACCGCGTACTCGCAGGGCGTCAACCAGTCGTCCTCCGGTACCGACAAGGTCAACGCCATCATCAACTGCCACCTGATCACCGGCAGGATCGGCAAACCCGGCATGGGCCCGTTTTCGCTCACCGGGCAGCCCAACGCCATGGGCGGGCGCGAAGTGGGGGGACTTGCCAACATGCTGGCCGCGCACATGGAGCTCGATCATGCCGCCCACCGCGCCACCGTGCAGCAGTTCTGGAACTCGCCGGCAATCGCCGACAAGCCGGGGTTGAAGGCGGTCGACCTGTTCCGCGACATCGAGGCCGGCAAAGTCAAGGCGGTGTGGATCATCGCCACCAATCCGCTGGTCAGCCTGCCCGACGCCGACCAGGTACGGCGCGCACTGGCGCGGTGCGAACTGGTGGTGGTGTCCGACATCGCCGCCGGCACCGACACCAATGCCTGCGCCGACGTGCTGCTGCCGGCGCTCGGCTGGGGCGAGAAGGATGGCACCGTCACCAACTCCGAGCGCACCATCTCGCGCCAGCGGGCCTTCCTGCCAGCGCCGGGCGAAGCGCGCGCCGACTGGAAGGTGCTGTGCCAGGTGGCGCAAAAAATGGGTTTCAGCGGATTCGACTTCGATGGTCCCGCGGCGATTTTTCAGGAACATGCGCGCCTGTCGATGCATGATAACGGCGGCGCCGCCACGCGCCTGTTCAACCTGGCGGGCCTGGAAAGCATGGATGCGCAGCAGTACGACACCCTCTCTCCGGTGCAGTGGCCCTTGCAGCAGGCGCGCCTGTTCGGCGACGGCGTGTTCGCCCAAGCCGACGGCAAAGCCAGGTTCATCGCCACCGTCCCGCGCCTGCCCGTCAACCCGGTCGACGACGACTATCCGCTGTCCCTGAACACAGGAAGGGTGCGCGACCAGTGGCACACCATGACGCGAACCGGCAAGGCGGCGCGCCTTGGCGGCCACACCGCCGAATCGTTCATCGACATGCATCCGCAGGACGCCCTGTTATCCGGCGTGCGCGAAGGCGAACTGGCGCGCGTGAGCAGCCGCTGGGGCGCGATGGTGGCGCGCGTGCAGCACGGCGGCGGCATTGCCCGCGGCGGCATCTTCATTCCCATCCACTGGAACGGCCAGACGGCGTCGGACGCGCGCGTCGGCGCGGTGGTCAATCCCGTGGTCGATCCGGTCTCGGGCGAACCGGAATTCAAGCACACGCCTGTAAAAGTCGAGCCGTTCGGGGTGTCCTGGCACGGTTTTATTCTGAGCCGCGAGGAACTCGACCTCGACGCAATCGCTCACTGGACCAAGATTCGCGGCGCCTCGTTCACCCGCTACGAGCTTGCCGGCCGCGGGGCGATTGCCGACCATGCGGCGTGGGCGCGTCAATTGCTGGGGATCGAAGACGCCGACGCCGACTGGATCGACTTCGAAGACCGCAGCGGCAATCTGTACCGCGGCGTGCACCTGGTGGACGGCCGCATCGACCAGTGCCTGTTCATGTCGCCGCGGCCGGACCTGCCCTCGCGGGCCTGGCTGTCCAGCCTGTTCGGCCAGGGAGAATTGTCGCCCCTGGACCGCGCCGGCCTGCTGAGCGGACAAGCCTTGACGCCGGGCGTGGATGCGGGACCGACCGTGTGTTCGTGCTTTGGCGTGGGCAAAAATACAATCTGCGACGCCATCGAGCGAGAAAAGCTGACGACGGTGGCAGCGGTGACGGCGTGCGTCAAGGCGGGCGGCAATTGCGGGTCGTGTGTGCCTGAAATACGACAGCTTTTGCAGCAGGGGGACTGGCACCGCAGGGTGCCTGTCCCATCTTGACATTGCGGCAAATCAGCCATGGGACAGGCACCTTTCGGTGCCAGTCCCCCTGCTGTCACCGTTGCTACACCTGCATGTTCATAATTTCATGATAAGCCGACACCATCTTGTTCCGCACCTGCACGGTCGCCTGCATATTAATAGACGCCTTTTGCATCGAAATCATCACATCCGACAAGCTCACCTTGTCGTCGCCGGCGGCGAAGGCCTGGCCCAGTTCTTCGGCTTTGACCTGGCTGGCGTTGACCGATTCGAGCGATGATTTCAGAGCATCGGAAAAGCTGACCTTGGTGGCGCCGCCCGTGTCGGGCACGCCGGTGGGCGCGACCGGACCGGCCGCCGGTTTGGTGGCCGCCGCTTTTAATTGTTCCATCATTGCCTGGATGCGGCTGCTGTCGATGCCGCCAATTCCGCCGATGCTCATGAAAAATCGCTCCTGTTGATGCCTGCCGTCACGCGAGTACAATGCGTTTATTGTTAACTCAAGCTGACTCAGGCTTACACAATACCAGTGCAAGTCCAGCAATTCCCGACGAGCAAGACGCTAAACCACGCTCTGTTTGAGGGATTGATTTTGTCGTAGGGCAACGATAATCTCGGTCAAGCCCCACATTTCGTCGTCACAAAGTGGGTTAACCATCACCATTTTGGCGAAGCGCAAGTACCAAGCGCGAACCCGCGGAACTAAACGACATGGCAGCAGCGGACACTCTGGTTCTCCCCACCGAACGGCAACCATTCCTGCAGACTTCGTTCGGGCGCAATATCGCCCTCGGGGTCGGCGCGGCAATCGTGGTGGCCATCATGGTGGCGGTCTGGATGTGGAGCCAGCAGCCGGAATATCGTGTCTTGTTTGCCAACTACAGCGACAAGGACGGCGGCGCGATTACCGCCTCGCTCGACCAGATGGCGGTCAAATACAAGTTTTCCGAAGGCGGCAGCGCGATCCTGGTGCCGGCCAACCAGGTGCACGATGTGCGCTTGAAACTGGCGGCGCAGGGTTTGCCCAAGGGCGGCAACGTCGGCTTCGAGCTGATGGAAAATCAAAAACTGGGCGTATCGCAGTTCCTCGAGCAGGTCAATTACCAGCGCTCGCTCGAGGGTGAGCTGGCCCGTTCGATCCAGTCGCTGGCGGCGGTGTCCGCCGCGCGCGTCCACCTGGCGCTGCCAAAACCGCAAGTGTTCGTGCGCGACCAGCAAAAGCCCACCGCTTCGGTCCTGCTCAACCTGCAGACGGGGCGCACCATCGACGCCGCCCAGGTCAGCGCCATCGTGCACCTGGTGGCATCGAGCGTGCCGGAACTGCCGCCGGCGAACGTCACCGTGGTCGACCAGGCCGGCAACCTGTTGTCGGACACCTCGGCCAAGCCGCTCGGGGCGAAAAATCTCGACCCGAACCAGCTCAAATATGTGATGACGCTCCAGCAGGGCATCGTCAACCAGGTGCAGTCGCTGATCGAACCGCTGGTCGGCAAGGGCAATGTGCGCGCCGAGGCGACCGCCGACGTCGATTTTGCCCAGACCGATACCGCGGCCGAAAGCTACAAGCCGAATTCGCCGCCGGAGCCGCAGGCGATCCGCAGCCAGCAGTCGTCGGAAGCCGGCGCCGCCGCCGGCGCCAACCCGAGCGGCGTGCCGGGCGCGCTGTCGAACCAGCCACCGGGCGCCGCCGGCGCGCCGATCACCGCGCCGCCTGCCGCGGCGGGTGCGGCGCCTGCCGCCGGACCCACCCGCAAGGACAGCACCACCAATTTCGAAGTCGACAAGACGGTACGCTACGAACAAAAGCCGATGGGCGGCATCAAGCGCCTGTCGGTGGGCGTGGTGGTCAACTACCGCCGCCTGGTCGACGCCAGGACCGGCAAGGTCACCATCAAGCCGCTGACGGCCGCCGAAGTGGCGCAGATCAACGACCTGGTGCGCGAAGCGATGGGTTTCAATAAGGAGCGCGGCGACACCATGAACGTCACCAACGCGCCGTTCGATGGCGTCGACAAGCCGGAAGAGCCGGCGGCGGTCACGCCGTGGTGGAAGGACGGCGCCAACATCGAAATGGCCAAGGAAGCGGGCAAGTTCCTGCTGGCCGCCGCCGTATTGCTGTTCCTCTGGTTCCGTTTTCTCAGGCCGATGCTGCGTCCCTTGATGCGCAAGCTCGATACCCTGACCGAAGAGCCGGCGCCGCCGGCCGGGCAGACCGCCGAAGAACTCGAAATCGAACACGTACGCGAAGAACAGGAAGCGGCAGTGGCGGTGCAGGTACAGACCGGCTACCGCGATAATTTAACGATGGCGAAGAAGCTGGCGGTGGAAGATCCGCGCGTGGTGGCCAACGTCGTCAAGGCATGGGTAGGCTCGAATGATTAAGGCAGGCTCGAATGAATCAGGTAGGCTCGAATGAATGACAACGGCATCCAGAAGGCGGCCATCCTGATGCTGGCCATCGGCGAAGCCGAGGCCGCGGAAGTGATGAAATTTCTCGGCCCGCGCGAAGTGTTGAAGCTCGGCGCGGCCATGGCCACCATGAAAAGCGTGCAGCACGAGCAGGTGGTGACGGTGCTCGAATCGTTCGTCGAACAGACCGCGCTGAACTCCACCGTGGGCCTCGACTCCGACGAATACATCCGCCAGGTGCTGACCAAAGCGCTGGGCGACGACAAGGCCTCGGTGCTGCTGTCGCGGATTTTGGGCGGCAAGGACGCCTCGGGCATCGAGAGCCTGAAGTGGATGGACGCCTCCTCGGTGGCCGAACTGATCCGCAACGAGCACCCGCAGATCATCGCCACCATCCTGGTGCACCTCGAGCGCGATCAGGCCTGCGAGATCCTCGGCCATTTTACCGACCGCCTGCGCAACGACGTGGTGCTGCGCATCGCCACCCTCGACGGCGTACAGCCGGCGGCGCTGCGCGAACTGAACGACGTACTGACCAAGCTGTTATCGGGTAACGAGAATATCAAGAAGTCATCGCTGGGCGGCGTGCGCGCCGCTGCCGAAATCCTCAACTTCATGAGCGGCGAGCAGGAAGGTTCGGTGATGGACAACATCAAGAACTACGACAACGACATGGCGCAAAAGATCATGGACGAGATGTTCGTGTTCGATAACGTCATCGACATCGACGACCGCGGCATCCAGCTGCTGCTGCGCGAAGTGCAGTCGGAGATGCTGATCATCGCTTTGAAGGGCGCGTCGCAAGACCTGCGCGAGAAGATTTTCAAGAACATGTCCCAGCGCGCCGGCGAGATGATGCGCGAAGACCTCGAATCGAAAGGGCCGGTGCGCCTGTCCGAAGTCGAGGCGCAGCAAAAGCAGATCCTGCAGATCGTCCGCCGCCTGGCCGACGAAGGCCAGATCGTGTTGGGCGGAAAAGGCGAGGATTCGTTTGTCTGATTTCAAATCCAATACTCCGAAAGAGATGCAAACGGCCTATCAGCGCTGGGAGATGAACTCGTTCGGCGACAACCGTCCGAGCACCCTGGCCGCGCGCACCCCTGCCCCGGCCGACCCGGTGTACCTGGGCCCGTCCGAGGAAGAACTGGCGCAGATCAGCGAGGACGCGCGCCTGCTCGGCCACGAGGCCGGCCACGCCGCCGGTTACGCCGACGGCCTGGCGCTGGGCCGCGCCGAAGCAGCGGCCGAACTCGAACACCTGCAGTCGATCGCCGCCGAATTTTCCGCGGCGCTGGCCGCCGCCGATGAAACCATCGCCGCCGATGTGCTGGAGCTCAGCCTGCACCTGGCCAGGACCATGCTGCGCAGCGCGCTCGAGATCAAGCCCGAGCTGGTGCTGGGCGTGGTGCGCCAGGCCATCGACTATCTGCCGGTGGTGCAGCAGCCGGCCGTGCTGATTTTGAATCCGCTCGACGCCGACCTCGTCAAGGATAGCCTGGGCGAGGAACTCGACAAGGGCGGCTGGCGCGTCTCGCGCGACCCGGCCATCGCGCGCGGCGGCTGCAAGATCGACACCGCCACCAACCAGATCGACGCCACCGTCGGCGCGCGCTGGGAGCGGCTGTCGCACGCGCTCGGCAAAGACGTCGACTGGATGGCGTAAGTGTCCTCCCCCCGCACCGGCATGGACGCCACCTATGCGGCCGGCCTGGCCGATCTCGATGCGCACACGGCGCGCTGGAAATCGTATCTGCGCGATTGCGATTCGCTGGTTAATTTCGTCGAGCCGATGCAGGTGTCCGGCCGCGTCACCCGCGTGGCCGGCCTGGTGATGGAATGCGTCGGCCTGCGCCTGGCGGTAGGCAGCGCCTGCACCATCCCGATGGCCAACGGCGTGCGCATCGAGGCCGAAGTGGTCGGCTTCGATGGCGAGCGCCTGTTCCTGATGCCGCAGTCGGATGTCGAAGGCGTGGTGCCCGGCTCGCGCGTGTTCCCTGTCGAACCCTCGATTCCGCGCCCGGGCAGCGTGACGCACCCGCGAAGGCGGCCCAGCGACCGCGCGCGCCATCTGCCGGTCGGCATGGGTCTTCTCGGCCGCGTGGTCGACGGCGCCGGCCGGCCGCTCGACGGCATGGGCCCGCTCGACACCGACGACATGGCGCCGATCAATGCGCGTCCCGTCAACCCGCTCGACCGCGCGCCGATCAGCGAGACGCTCGACGTCGGCGTACGGGCCATCAATGCCATGCTGACGGTCGGCCGCGGCCAGCGCCTGGGCCTGTTCGCCGGCACCGGCGTCGGTAAATCGGTGCTGCTGGGGATGATCGCCAGGTACACCACCGCCGATGTCATCGTGGTCGGCCTGATCGGCGAGCGGGGCCGCGAAGTAAAAGAGTTCATCGAACAGATTCTCGGGCCCGAGGGCCGTGCCCGTTCGGCGGTGGTGGCGGCGCCGGCCGACAGCCCGCCCTTGATGCGCTTGCAGGGCGCGGCCTACGCCACCGCCATCGCCGAGCATTTCAGGGACCAGGGAAAAAACGTTTTACTGATCATGGATTCGCTGACCCGCTACGCCATGGCGCAGCGGGAAATCGCGCTGGCGATCGGCGAGCCGCCCGCCACCAAGGGTTATCCGCCTTCGGTGTTCGCCAAACTGCCGGTGCTGGTCGAACGGGCCGGCAACGGCCTCGAAGGCGGCGGCTCGATCACCGCCTTCTATACCGTGCTGTCCGAAGGCGACGACCAGCAGGACCCGATCGCCGACGCCGCCCGCGGTATTCTCGACGGTCACATTGTCTTGAACCGCCACCTGGCCGAGGCCGGCCACTACCCGGCCATCGACATCGAACAGTCGATCAGCCGCGCCATGCACGGCATCACCTCGACCGCCCACCAGCAGGCGGCGAGGAAGCTCAAGCAGCTGTATTCGCGCTACGAGCGTTCGCGCGACCTGATCAGCGTCGGCGCCTACGTCGCCGGCAGCGACCCGGTGCTCGACCAGGCCATCGCCCTGCACGAGAAGATCGAGGCCTTCCTGTGCCAGGAAATCCACGACAAGGAAGACATGTTGATGAGCTTGGGCCAACTTACCTCTCTGTTCGGCTGATCGCGCGTAAGGACAGCGCCGTATACTTCGCAACATGGCCAATCTCTCCGCACTTGAAACCCTGATCGGACTGGCCCAGCGCGACACCGACGCCGCAGCCAAGAAGCTTGGCGCCGAATTGGCGGCGGTGGACGACGCCAGGCAGAAGTTGACGATGTTGCACGGCTACCGCGACGATTACGCCAGCAAGCTGGAAGCGGCGCAAATGAACGGCATTACCCCGCTGGCGTACCATAATTTCGTCGCCTTCATGGGCAAGCTCGACAACGCGATCAACGGCCAGCGCGAAGTGGTCAAACATGCCGAGGCGAGGAGCGCTGCGGCCAAGACCATCTGGCAGGCGTGCGAACGCAAGCGCCTGTCGTACCGCACCTTGAGCGAGCGCGCCGCCGCCGAGACCTTGCGCGTCGAGAACAAGCGCGACCAGAAGCAGATGGACGAACACGCGGCGCGCCAGGCCTACTACAAACGATAACGGTGGTTTTCCGCCCACGGACTCACAGAACATGCAAAATTCGACACTCCCGATTTTCACCGGCGCCCAGCCGGCCAGCGCCGCGCCGCAACGCCAGAACAGCGCGCCTTCGCCCGATGGCGGCCAGTTCGCGCAGACGCTGTCGCGCCAACTGCAGCAGCGCCAGCAGAATGGCGGGGTCGAAAAAACCATCCAGCCGGTCAAGGTGGCCAGCACGGCGGTGGCGCCATCGCCTGCCCCGGGCGGCCCGGTACGCAGCCAGATCAAGCCGCCGGCGGAGTCGGGCGCACAGAATGCAGCGAATGCAGCGAATGCAACGAATACAGCGGACTCATCGAACGCCGGGGATACGACAGCGCCGGCCAGCGCCGCTGCGCGCGCGCCGGCTGCCGGCAGCAAGGATGCCGCCGGCGACAAGGACGACGCCGACCTCACCCAGGCCAGTCCGATGGCCGACCTGATCGCCATCGTCGCCAGCTTCAATCAGCCGGCGGCGGCGAGCGCCGCGGCCGATGCAACCGGCACCGGCGCCGCCGCTGGCGCGGACAGCAGCCGTTCCGACCAGTTGGCCGCGCAATCGGCGCTGCTGATGCCGGGCGCCGCCATGGCGGCCGCGCCGGCGGCAAAAAGCGAAGCGGGCCAAAACCTGCCGCAGCTGTTCGAGGCCCGTCCCGCCGTCAAGGGAGTGGCCACCGACAGCGCCGCGCTCCAGCCGGGCAAGGCCCTGGGCAGCGCCGACGGCGCCGAAGCGGCGGCGCCGGCTGCAGGCGCCGCCGCGGCACAAGCATCGTCGTTCGCCGACATGGTTCAAACAAGCGTACAGACCAGCGTACAAACCAGCCGGCAAACCAGCGCGCAAGCGGGCGTGCAAGCGAGCCTGGAAGCGGCGGCCCGTCCGGCGGAAAAAGCAGTCGAAGCACTCATCCACGATGCGGCCGCCGGCGCGCCGCTGTCGGCGCCGCTCGCGCAAGCGTCGCT
>JAQGNM010000402.1 GCA_028291845.1 Massilia sp.
TGCATATCATTAAAATGCCCGATCTGGGCGAAGGCATCGCCGAAGTCGAAGTGGTGGCCTGGCGCGTCAAGGTCGGCGACAGGATCGTCGAAGACCAAGTGCTGGCCGACGTCATGACCGACAAGGCCACCGTCGAAATTCCATCGCCCGTGCACGGTACCGTCACCGCCCTCGGCGGCGAACTGGGCCAGGCGCTGGCGGTGGGCGCGGAACTGATCCGCCTCGATGTGGAAGGCGAAGGCAACGAGCAGCTGTCGGCGAAAGCGCCGGCGCGTGCGCCCGCTGCTGTTTCGGCGGCTGCAGCCGTAGCGAAAGCGGAAGTGAAACCGGAGCCGAAGGCGCCGGCGCAGCAGCCTGCCGCCGCCGCGCCGGTTCACCAGCACGTCGGCGTGCCGGCGCCGCTGCGCGCGCACGGCGAAAAGCCGCTGGCGGCGCCGGCGGTGCGCCAGCGCGCCTGGGACCTCGGCATCGAGCTGCAGTTCGTGCACGGCAGCGGTCCGGCCGGACGCATCACCCATGCCGATCTGGACGCCTATGCGGCCCAGCGCGGCAACGGTGGTGCATCGAGCGACAACCGCTATGCCCAGCGCAACGGCGAACACGCCGCGCCGCTCATCGGCCTGCGCCGCAAGATCGCCGAGAAAATGCAGGACGCCAAGCGGCGCATTCCCCACTTCAGCTATGTCGAGGAGATCGACGTCACCGAAGTGGAAGCCCTGCGCGCGCAGTTGAATGCCAAATACGGCAAGGAGCGCGGCAAACTGACCTTGCTTCCCTTGCTGATGCGCGCCATCGTGCTGGCCGCCCGCCAGTATCCGACCGTGAACGCCCGCTTCGACGACGACGCCGGCATCGTCACCCGCCATGACGCCGTCCACATCGGCATCGCCACGCAAACCGAACCCGGTTTGATGGTGCCGGTGGTGAAGAACGCCGAGGCGCGCGATCCGTGGTCGAACGCGGCCGAAGTGGCGCGGCTGGCCGACGCGGCGAGAAACGGCAAAGCCCTGCGCGACGAGCTGTCCGGTTCGACCATCACCATCACCAGCCTGGGCGCGCTGGGCGGCATCGTCGTCACGCCGGTGATCAATGCGCCGGAAGTGGCCATCGTCGGCGTCAACAAGATGGTCGAGCGGCCGATGGTGGTGGGCGGTCAGATTGCCATCCGCAAGATGATGAACCTGTCTTCATCGTTCGATCACCGCGTCGTCGACGGCATGGTGGCGGCCCGGTTTATCCAGGCGATCCGCGGCTATCTCGAATGCCCGGCTACCCTGTTCGTGGAGTAAATATGCGCAATCAATCTACCACCCTGCTGATCATCGGCGGCGGCCCCGGCGGCTACGTTGCCGCCATCCGCGCCGGCCAGCTGGGCATTCCCACCATCGTCGTCGAAGGCGAACGCCTGGGCGGCACCTGCCTGAACGTCGGCTGTATTCCTTCCAAGGCGCTGATCCACGCCGCCGAGGAATTCGAAAAAGTGCGCCAGTACGCCGAAGGCTCGGCGCTCGGCATTTCGGCTGGTACCCCTGCTATCGATATCGCCAGGACCGTCGCCTGGAAGGACGGCATCGTCAAGCGCCTGACCGGCGGCGTCGGCGCGCTGCTGAAGAAAAACGGCGTGCAGGTCGTCAATGGCTGGGCCAGAATCATCGACGGCAAGACCGTCGAAGTGATCGAGCATGGCGACGACGAGCCGCTGCGCATCGCGTGCCAGCACCTGCTGCTGGCGACCGGTTCCCAGGCCGTCGAGCTGCCGTTCATGCCGTTCGCCGGCAACGTGGTCTCGGCAACCGAAGCGCTGTCGCCGGCCACTCTGCCGAAACGCATGGTGGTGGTCGGCGCCGGTTACATCGGCCTGGAGCTGGGCACCGCCTACCGCAAGCTGGGCGTCGCGGTGACGGTGGTCGAAGCGATGGACCGCGTGCTGCCGGCCTACGACGCCGAGCTGGTCAAGCCGGTCGCCACGGCCTTGAAACATCTCGGCATCGACGTGCGCCTCAATACCAGCGTGCTGGGCCTGTCGCACGATGGCCAGGCGGTGCGCGTACGCGATGCGCATGGGGACGAATCGGCCATCGAAGCGGACCGCGTGCTGGTCGCCGTCGGCCGCAAACCGCGCACCGAAGGCTGGGGCCTCGAATCTCTGCTCTTAGACATGAACGGCCGCGCCGTCAAGATCGACGACCAGTGCCGCACCTCGATGCGCAACGTCTGGGCCATCGGGGACCTTGCCGGCGAGCCGATGCTGGCGCACCGCGCGATGGCGCAGGGAGAAATGGTGGCCGACATCATCGCCGGCAAAAAGCGCCATTTCGCCCCCAACGCCATGCCGGCGGTATGCTTTACCGACCCGGAAGTGGTGGTGGTCGGCCTGACGCCGCCGGAAGCGGAGCAGGCAGGCCTCGACTGCATCGTCGCCAGCTTCCCGTTTTCAGCCAACGGGCGCGCCATGACGATCGAGTCGACCGACGGCTTCGTGCGCGTGGTGGCCAGAAAAGACAATCACCTGATCGTCGGCTGGCAGGCGGTCGGCCGCGGCGTGTCCGAACTGTCGACGGCGTTCTCGCAATCGATCGAGATGGGCGCGCTGCTGGAAGACATCGGCGGCACCATTCATGCACATCCGACTTTGGGTGAGGCGGTGCAGGAAGCGGCCTTAAGGGCGCTAGGTCACGCGCTGCATATTTGAAAGGGGGACTGGCACCGGTAGGTGCCTGTCCCATATTCGATCTGAAGCAATGCAACCATGGGACAGGCACCTTCGGCGCCGAACGCGGCCCGGCCGGCCCCCCGCCGCTCAATGCTTCTTCGAATCCTTGGTCTCCCCCTTCTCCGCCCGCTGCTTATTCACAATCCTGGCAGCAACCTCCTCCTCCCTGCCGGGATAACGGTGTTCCTTCTTCATCTTCGCTTCGATCTCCTTGAATTCCTTCTCGCGTTTCGGGCTTGAACCTGTCGGCATGGCGCTCTCCTGCAGTGATGAAAACACGGCCAGATTACCGTCCGTAAAAGCCACTGTTGGTTAAGTCACGCACATTTCAGGCTGTTATCTGCCCGCCAATAAAATTTGTTGTGCCCGCTCCTGCTCAGGAGTACCGTTAAGTTTTTAGTGGAGGACAGCATGGACCAGCTTGACGGTACGACGGCGCCCGGTGAATACGATCCCAACCATTTTATCGACCAGCTGGCGATGCGGCTGCGGGCGAAGAACGACGCCGCCCTGTGCCGCATTCTCGGCGTCGAGCCGCCGCTGGTGAGCAAGATCCGTCACAAGCGGCTGCCGATCGGCGCGCCCCTGCTGATCCGCGTGCACGAAGTGACCGGCATGGCGATCGCCGAGCTGCGCCAGCTGATGGGCGACCGGCGCCGCAAGTACCGCATCGGCGAGGGACTGGGCGACCGCCCGCTGGCGCGCATGCACTAGTCTCGCTCCAGCCAGCCGCCGGCAAAGCCGGCCTTGCGCAAGCCCGCTTCCACGTACGCGCAGTTGCGCATCAGGTTCCAGATGAAATCGCTGCGGTGGTTGTCGATCATGACCACCGTCGGCCCCTCGTTGATACCGAAGTGGCACGGCGACACCCAGCCGATTTCGTGGCTGTCCTGGCCGTTCTTGTAGGTAGCGTTGAACGAAGCCTTGAAGCCGTAAGGGTTGACTTCGCGCAGGTGCAGCTTGCCAAAGGCCTGGATGGTCGGCAGCACGATTTCCGGCGCGAACGGCAAAGAGGCCACCACCGCCCACGGCGCCAGGGTGCCGTCGTCGGGGCCGTACGGCACGCCGCGGGCGATGTAGTCGTGGAACTCGCGCTGCACGCCGTCGATGGTGACGCCGGCGGGGCCGGGGCCGTCGCTGGCGGTGACGCCCCAGCTGAATTCGCCATAGCGGGCGAAGTTGTAGGGATTATGGATGGCGTAGCGCTGCTGCACATAGGTGGCGCGGCGGCTGTTTTCAAAGTAATCGATGCCCTTGCCCGCCATGAAGCTGTCCTGGATGCCGCGAAAGTCGATCCACACGTGCGACAGCTGGTGGATGAACAGCGGTCCGGCATACAGGTGCTCGATGCCATAGATGGTTTTCCACTGGTAGCCGGTCAGCCAGGCGGCGTAGTTGTCGGGTCCGATGGAAAAGGTGGGCGAGCCGAGCGCAAGGATGTAGAGGATCAGCGCTTCGTCGTAGCCCTTCCAGTGGTAAGGCAAAAAGCCGCTTCTCGGCTTCCAGCCGTGGCACAGCATGGTCGATCCGGCCAGCATCCATTGCCAGTCGACCCGCCGGTACAGCATGTCGGCCAGCTGGCGGATTTCTGTTTCAACTGCGTCGTCGCCCGTGAAGTAGGCCGCCGCGCACAACACGCCGGCCATCAACAGGGCGGTGTCGACGCTGGAGAGCTCGCTGTTAAAAGCGCGCTCGCCGGTTTCCATGTCCAGAAAATGGTAATAAAACCCCATGTAGCCGCTGTCCTTCAGCCCCCTGCCCTGGCGGCTGGCGGCGAAAAATCGCAGGGTGTTCAGGGTGCGCGAGCGCGCATGCTGGAGCGACATCATGCCCCGTTCGACGCCGATCGGGTAGATGGTCAGCGCCAGCCCAACCGCGGCGATGCTGGCCGGCCAGCCGGGCGCCGTCTTGTCTCGAATCAGGCCGTTGGCCTCGTTGGCTTCATGGAGGAAATAGTCGAACGACTCCTGCTGCAGGGTATCGAGCAGTTCTTCGTGGCAAGGATCAAAAGGCATGCGAAAGCGGTTTTGTAAACATCGATGCGCAAAATTAACAGGGGCCGGCGGCCTCCGCCGTTCGGTAACGAACAGTGGAGACGGCCGGCCCCGGATTGCAGCGGCAGATGTGCTTAATTGCGGATGTCGAGAGCGCGGTTCAGGCTCAGCGCGCCCAGCGAGCAGGCGGCGCCCGACAGCAGGTACAGGCCGACATACACCAGGCCGAAGTGCGCAGCCAGGCCGAGCGCGACCAGCGGGGCGAAACCGGCGCCCACCAGCCATGCCAGGTCGGAGGTGTAGGCCGCGCCCGAGTAGCGGAAACGGGTCGGGAAGTTCGACGTCACGGCACCGGCGGCCTGGCCGTACGACAAGCCCAGCAGGGCGAAGCCGATCAGCACGAAGGTGTTCTCGCCCGATTCGCCGCCGCCCATCATGGTGGGCACGAAAAAGCTGAACACGGCGATCAGCGCGGCCAGCGTGCCGAGCGTGGTGCGGCGGCCGAATTTGTCGGCGATCAGACCGGACAAGACGATGCCGACGGCAGCCAGCCCCGCGCCGACCATTTGCAGTTGCAGGAAGTCGGTAACCGAACGTGGCGAAAACAGGCGGATCCACGACAGCGGGAACACGGTGACGACATGGAACAGCGCGTAGCTGGCCAGTGCGGCCAGCGCGCCGATGACGACATTGCGGCCTTGCGAGCGCGACAGTTCGCCGAATGGGGTCGGCTGCAGTTCGCGGTCTTCCAGCAGGTGCGAATATTCATTGGTGGCGACCAGGCGCAAGCGGGCGAACAGCGCCACCACGTTGATGGCGAAGGCCGCGTAGAACGGATAGCGCCAGCCCCAGGTGAGGAAGTCGGCCATGCCGACGGTCGACAGCAGGTACCAGAACACGCCGGCGGCGATCACGAAGCCGGTCGGCGCGCCCAGTTGCCCCAGCATCGCGTACCAGCCGCGGCGGTGCGCCGGCGCGTTCAGCGCCAGCAGCGAGGGCAAGCCGTCCCACGAACCGCCCAAAGCAAGACCCTGGCCGACGCGCAGGAGCGCCAGCAGCACGATGGCGGTCTGGCCCTCCTGGGCGTAGGTCGGCAGCAGCGCGATACCGCAGGTCGACACGCCCAGCAGGAACAAGGCGCCGGTCAGCTTCGCCTCCCGGCCCATGCGGCGCTGGACCGCCATCGAGATGGCGGTGCCGATCGGGCGCGCGATGAACGCCAGCGCGAACACGGCGAAGGCATACAGGGTGCCTTGCAGGGGATCGACAAAGGGGAAAAATACCGCCGGGAACACCAGCACCGAAGCGATGGCGTAGACGAAAAAGTCGAAGTACTCGGAAGCGCGGCCGATCACCACGCCGACCGCGATCTCGCCGGGCGAAATGAAGGAATGGTCGTCGTGATCGTTGCGCTCGATCTGGTGGGGCGCAGGATTGAGGGCCGTGACGGCGCCCTGTGGCGTATTGATACTGGACATCGGTAAATCTCCTGCGGTTTTTTATTTGATCATTACTACACGATGCAGAGCATAGCCTATTCCGCGGCGCTTTGAGCAAACTAGGACAATTTGTCCTATCGCACGCTGTGCTTGAAAAGGGTAGAGTGACATCTTCCGCTCACTCCATTTCGCAATCTATCGCATGATTACAAGATCTTTACAAAGACTCGCCGGACGCGCCCTGTTGCTGGCGCCCGCAGGCCTGCTAGCGGCATGCAACACCATCGTCATGAATCCTGCAGGCGACATCGCCAACCAGCAGGCCAACCTGATCGTGGTGTCGACCGTTTTGATGCTCCTGATCATCGTCCCGGTGATTGCGCTGACTATCCTGTTCGCCTGGCGTTATCGCAAGAGCAACACCAGTGCGCCGTACAAACCGGAGTGGGACCACTCGACCCGTCTCGAACTGCTGATCTGGGGCGCGCCCCTGTTGATCATCATCGCGCGGGGCCTGATCACCTGGATCAGTACCCACTTGCTCGACCCCTATCGGCCGCTGCACCGCCTCGACTCCGAGCGCCCGATCGCCGCCAACACCAAGGTGCTGGAAGTCGAAGTGGTGGCGCTCGACTGGAAATGGCTGTTCATCTACCCGGAACTGGGCATCGCCACGGTGAACGAACTGGCCACCCCGGTCGACGTCCCGGTGCGCTTCAAGATTACCGCCTCGACCGTGATGAACTCGTTTTACATCCCCGCCATGGCCGGCCAGATCTACGCCATGCCGTCGATGCAGACGACCTTGCACGGCGTTATGAACAAGACCGGCGTCTACGACGGCTTCTCGGCCAACTACAGCGGCGCCGGTTTTTCGAACATGCGCTTCAAGCTTCATGCGCTGGACCAGGCCGGTTTCGACGCCTGGGTAGCCAAGGTCAAAACCGGCAATGGAGCGCTCGACCGCGGCACCTACCTGGCCCTCGAAAAACCGACCATCAAGGATGCGCCACGCTACTTCAAAAGCGTCGAAGCCCAGCTGTTCGACGCCGTGGTCAACCGTTGTGTCGAGCCGGGCAGCGTCTGCATGACCCAGCAGATGCATGCCGACGCGCACCGTCACGCCGGCGCCACCGTGGAACACCAGCTGGCTGTCGCCAGCAAACAAGAAATTTGCACCACGCCAATTAACTCCGTGAAGACCAACTAATGCAACAGCCTAACTCTCTCCTGCTGGGACGGCTCTCCTGGGAAGCGATTCCCCTGCACGAGCCGATTCTGATCGGCACTTTCGTCATGGTCGCCCTGGGCGGCATGGCGTTCCTGGCCGCCATGACCAAATACAAGATGTGGGGCCCGTTCTGGAACAACTGGGTGACCAGCATCGACCACAAAAAAATCGGCATCATGTACATGGTGCTCGGTTTCATCATGCTGTTGCGCGGTTTCGCCGACGCCCTCATGATGCGCGCGCAACAGGCGATGGCCTTCGGCGACAACCCGGGCTTTTTGCCGCCGCACCACTTCGACCAGGTCTTCACCGCCCACGGCGTGATCATGATTTTCTTCGTGGCGATGCCGTTCGTCACCGGCCTGATGAACTACATGGTGCCGCTGCAGATCGGCGCGCGCGACGTCGCATTCCCGTTCCTGAACAACTTCTCGTTCTGGATGACCACCTTCGGCGGCATGCTGACGATGGCCTCGCTGTTCATCGGCGAATTCGCCAAGACCGGCTGGCTGGCCTATCCGCCGCTGTCGGGCATCATGTCCAGTCCTGATGTGGGGGTCGACTATTACATATGGTCGCTGCAGATTGCCGGGGTCGGAACACTGCTATCGGGTGTCAACCTGGTGGCCACCATCGTCAAGATGCGCGCGCCCGGCATGACCCTCATGAAAATGCCGATCTTCACCTGGACCGCGCTGTGCACCAACGTGCTGATCATCTGCGCTTTCCCGGTGCTGACCGCCGTGCTGGCAATGCTCTCGCTCGACCGCACCATCGGTACCCACTTCTTCACCAATGACATGGGCGGCAACGCCATGATGTATGTCAACCTGATCTGGATCTGGGGCCACCCCGAGGTCTACATCCTGGTGCTGCCGGTGTTTGGTATTTTCTCGGAGATCGTCTCGACCTTCTCCAGCAAGCGCCTGTTCGGCTACACCTCGATGGTCTACGCCACCGTCGTCATCACCATCCTGTCCTACCTGGTGTGGCTGCACCACTTCTTCACCATGGGCAGCGGGGCGTCGGTCAACTCGTTCTTCGGCATCACCACCATGATCATTTCGATCCCGACCGGCGCCAAGATCTTCAACTGGCTGTTCACCATGTACCACGGCCGTATCCGTTACGACCTGCCGATGATGTGGACGATCGCCTTCATGATCACCTTCACCATCGGCGGCATGACCGGCGTGTTGCTGGCGGTGCCGGCGGCCGACTTCGTGCTGCACAATTCGCTGTTCCTGATCGCCCACTTCCACAACGTCATCATCGGCGGCGTGCTGTTCGCCGCGTTTGCCGGCTACACCTTCTGGTTCCCGAAAGCCTTCTGCTACTAGCTCGACGAGTTCTGGGGCAAGATGGCGTTCTGGTTCTGGACGATTGGCTTTTACCTCGCCTTCATGCCGCTGTACGTGCTCGGCCTGATGGGCGTGACCCGCCGCATGAGCCGCTTCGACGACCAGTCGCTGCAGATCTGGTTCATCATTGCCGCCATCGGCGCCGTGTTCGTCGCCATCGGTATCGGCTCGATGCTGATGCAATTCGTGGTCAGCTTCCTGCGCCGCGAGCAATACCGCGACGTCACCGGCGACCCATGGAACGGCCGCACCCTGGAGTGGTCGACCTCGTCGCCACCGCCTGACTACAACTTCGCCTTCACCCCGCGCGTGTACGACAACGACACCTGGGCCGACATGAAGGCGCTCGGCTACCAGCGTCCGCGCGATGGTTTCGTCGATATCCACATGCCGAAGAACACCGGCGCGGGCTTCATCATCTCCGCCCTGTCGTTCGTGTTCGGCTTTGCCGTGGTATGGCAGATCTGGTGGCTGGCGGCAGTGGGCCTGCTGGCGACCGTGGTGGCCGTCATCGTTCACACGTTCAACTACAAGCGCGATTTCCACATCCCTGCGGCGCAAGTGACCGCAACGGAAAACGCCCGTTCCCTTTTGCTGGATAGCCATGCCTGATCTGACTACTTCCCCTGCGGCGCTCCAAGCGGGCGCCGACCAAAGCTCGCGTTTCTACGTCAAGCACCACCATCCGGAGAACGGTACCCTGCTGGGCTTCTGGATGTACCTGATGAGCGACTGCCTGATCTTCGCTTGCCTGTTCGCAACTTACGCCGTGCTCGGCCGCAATTACGCCGGCGGCCCGACCGGCGCCGAGCTGTTCGATCTCCCCTTGGTGGCGGTTAACACCTCGCTGCTGCTGCTGTCGTCGATTACCTATGGTTTTGCGATGCTCGAAATGCAAAAGAGCAAAGTCAAAGCCGTGCTGGTCTGGCTGGCCATTACCGGCCTGCTCGGCTGCGGCTTCATCGGCCTCGAGTTGTACGAGTTCTTCCACCTGATCCACGAAGGCGCCGGCCCGCAGCGCTCCGGTTTCCTGACCGCGTTCTTCTCGCTGGTCGCCACCCACGGTCTGCACGTGACCTTCGGTATCGTCTGGCTGGTCACCTTGATGACCCAACTGGCCAAGCACGGCCTGAACCCGGAAAACAAGCGTCGCCTGATGTGCCTGTCGATGTTCTGGCACTTCCTGGACGTTGTCTGGATCGGCGTCTTCACCTTTGTCTATTTGATGGGAGTGCTGCCATGAGCGCGCATGTCGACAACCACGGCCGTACTGTCGAAGGCCACGACGATCACGCCGACCATGGTCACGACCATGGCCACGACGATTCAGTGCCGCATTCGACCCTGAAGGGCTACGTCACCGGTTTCATCCTGGCCGTCATCCTCACCGCGATTCCGTTCTGGCTGGTGATGGGCAACGTCATGAAAAACAGCGCCACCCTCGGCTTCGTGCTGCTGGGTATCGCTGCGGTACAGGTGGTGGTGCACATGATTTACTTCCTGCACATGAACTCGAAGGTCGAGCAAGGCTGGTCGATGCTGGCCATGGTGTTCACCCTGATGCTGCTGGTGATCATGCTGTCCGGTTCGATCTGGGTCATGTACCACATGAACCACAACATGATGCCCGGCATGATGACCGAGATGATCAAACAGACACCATGATGTCCCCCGCGGGCGGCGCCGCGCCGCCCCGTCCGGCAGTTCGCTCCTCTCTGGCCAGGTGGCTCGCCGCCGCCTGCGCCATCGTCATGTGCCTGGGCTTTGCCGCCCTCGGCACGTGGCAACTCTACCGCCTCCAATGGAAAGTGGCCCTGATCGAACGGGTCGAGCAGCGCGTGCATGCGGCGCCGCTGGCGGCGCCTGGCGTCAGCGCCTGGGCGGCAGTGTCGAAGGACGCCGACGAGTACCGCCACGTTTATCTGCGCGGCCACTTCCTCGATGGCGCCGATGCCCTGGTGCAAGCTACCACGGTGCACGGCAGCGGGTTCTGGCTGATCAGCCCGTTTTGCACGGCCGAGGGCGCCATCGTGATGGTCAATCGCGGTTTCGTTGCTCCTGCGCGGTCCCGGCCGCAATTGTCGGCCCCTCCTGCCTGTACGCCGGCGCCCTCCACCGACAGCGTGACCGGCCTGTTGCGCCTGCCGGAAGTGGGCGGCGGCTACTTGCGCGACAACGATCCGCAGGCCGACCGCTGGTACTCGCGCGACGTCGCCGCCATCGCCGCGGCGCGCAAACTGGGCCCGGTGGCGCCGTTTTTCATCGACCGCGAAGCTGACCAGACCGCGCCCGGTGCGCATGAGCCGATCGGCGGCCTGACCGTGGTTTCCTTCACCAACAACCACCTGGTCTACGCGCTGACCTGGTACGCCCTGGCGCTGGGGGCCGCTTTCGGCCTGTGGCTGCTGCTGCGCGCCGGCAGGCGCGCATGAGCCAGGCCGCCGCCGCGCCCGTGCTGGAAGCCGCATCCGGTTACCGCAACATGCAGCAGCTGATCCAGCTGCGCTGGATTGCCGTGATCGGCCAGATCACCACCATCGCCACCGCCACCTTGTTGCTCGGTATCCACCTGCCGGTGGCGGACATGCTGCGCGTGCTGGCCTGCCTGATCGGTTTCAATATTTTCAGCCATTTGCGCTGGCACGAGCAGCGGGTGGTCGACAACAAGCAGCTGTTCCTGGCCCTGCTGGTGGACGTGTTCAGCCTGACCGCCCAGCTGTACCTGTCGGGCGGCATGTCGAACCCCTTCGTGTTCCTCTACATGCTGCAGGTGATCCTGGCGGCGGTGCTGCTGCAACCGTGGTCGTCGTGGACCATCGTCGCCATTACCGGCGTGTGCGCGGTGCTGCTGGCGGCGTTTGCCAAGCCGCTCAATCTGCCGCTCGATTACGCCGAAGGCATGGCCAGCCTGTATGTCGAGGGTATCTTCATCAGCTTCATCGTCAACGCGGCGCTGCTGGTGGTGTTCATCACCCGCATCACCCGCAACGTGCGCACCGGCGACGCCGCGCTGGCCGACCTCAGGCAGCGCGCCGCCGAGGAGGAGCACATCGTACGCATGGGCCTGCTGGCCTCGGGCGCCGCCCACGAACTGGGCACGCCGCTGGCCACCCTGGCGGTGATCCTCGGCGACTGGCGCCGCATGCCCGAATTTAAGAAAAACCCCGAGTTGCTGGCCGAGCTGGCTGAAATGCAGGCGCAGATCGCCCGCTGCAAGGCGATCGTCAGCGGTATCTTGATGTCGGCCGGCGAAGCGCGCGGCGAATCGTCGGTCAAGACCACCATCAAGGTGTTTCTCGACGAGCTGGTGGCCGAGTGGCGCGCCAGCCGCACCCTGGTGCAATTCGAGTACAGTAACGGCATCGAACACGACGTTGCCGTGGTGTCCGATTCGACCCTCAAGCAAATGATCGCCAATGTGCTCGACAACGCGCTGGAAGCCTCGCCCCACTGGCTGCGGCTGGAAGCCAGCCAGGCCGGCGACGAGCTGGTCATCGAGGTGCTCGACGCCGGCCCCGGCTTCGCGCCCGGCATGCTGCGCGAGTTCGGCAAACCATATCAATCGACCAAGGGCCAGCCGGGGCGCGGCCTCGGCTTGTTCTTGGTGGTCAACGTCGCCCGCACCCTTGGCGGCAGCGTCGCCGCCAGCAACCGCGACGTGCATAATGGCCGCGGCGGCGCGGCGGTCAAGGTGACCCTGCCGATGTCGGCCATCGCACTGGAAACACCCCATGGACAATAATCTCAGTTTGATGATCATCGAGGACGACGCCGCGTTTGCCCGCACCCTCGGCAAATCGTTCGAGCGGCGCGGTTACAGCGTGATGCTGGCGGCCAGCTACGACGAAGCGAAAGAGCTGCTGGCGCGCAGCCACCCGCGCTACGCCGTGGTCGACCTGAAATTGTCCAGCCACTCGTCCGGGCTGGCTTGTGTGCAAATGCTGCACGAACACGATCCCGCCATGCTGATCGTCGTGCTGACCGGCTTCGCCAGCATCGGCACGGCCGTCGAGGCCATCAAGCTGGGCGCCTGCCAGTACCTGGCCAAGCCCTCCAACACCGACGACATCGAGGCCGCCTTCGGCCACTTGGCCGGCAACGTCGACCACCAGTTGCCGGAACGGGCCACCTCGATCAAGACGCTCGAATGGGAAACCATCCACGGCGTGCTGGCGGAGACGGATTTCAATATTTCCGAGGCCGCCAGGCGCTTGGGGATGCATCGGCGGACGCTGGCGCGGAAGCTCGAAAAGCAGCGAGTTAAATAAAAGGGGGGACTGGCCGGGCCGCGTTCGGACCGCAGGTGCCTGTCCCATGTTTGATCTGAAGCAAAGCATGCATGGGACAGGCACCTTCCGGTGCCAGTCCCCCTGCTAAGCCAACTCCGGCAAAGCAACCGTAAACGTACTCCCCTTCCCCACACCATTACTCTCGGCCTTCACCAAGCCGCCGTGCAGCTGCACCAAATTTTTCACCAACGCCAGCCCCAGCCCCAATCCCCCCTGCGAGCGATCCGGCGTGCGCTCGGCCTGCGAGTACAGGTCGAACACCTTCGGCACCAGGTCGGCCGCCATGCCGATGCCGTCGTCCTTGATTTCCAGCACCACGCGGCAATCGGCGCAGGACAGCGACAGCTGCAGGCGGCCGTGCTCCTGGGTGTAGCGCGACGCGTTGCCGAGCAGATTGCCGACCACCTGCACCAGCCGCTTGTGGTCGCCGTCGACCATGCAGGGGTGGTCGGGCAGGTGAACGTTGAGCTGCTGGTGTTTTTTGGCGCACTGCGGCGCGATCTGCTCGCAAGCCTCGTCGATCACGCGGCGCAGGTCGAGCGGCGCGCGCTCGATGTCGATCAGGCCGCGCGCCACCCGCGAAACGTCCAGCAGGTCGTCGACCAGTCGGGCGATATGGTCGGCCTGGCGGCCGATCATCGCCGCCGTGCGAGTCACCGCTGCGGGGTCATTGGCGGCCATGCCGAGCAGGCGTGCGCCGGTGAGGATCGGCGCCAGCGGATTGCGCAATTCGTGGCCCAGCAAGGCCAGGAACTCGTCCTTGCGCTGGCCGGCGTGGAGCAGCCTCGCGGTGGCGGCGTCGCGCTCGGCGCCGCGGGTTTCCAGCGCTTCTGCCATGCGGTCGAGCGACTGCGCGAGTTCGCCGATTTCCTCGCCGCCGTGGCGCATGCCGGTGCGGGTGGCCAGCGAGCCTGAGGCGATCTGGTCGGCAGTATGGGCCAGGCGGCGCACGCGCCGCACGATCAGCACATTGCCGCCCCACCAGGCAACCAGCGCGGCCAGCAGCAAGGTGCTCAGCAATCCCGCCAGCAGCAGGTACTGGTCGCGCCGCGACGCCTCCAGGATGGCCGCTTCCGGCACGCCGATCAGCAAGGTGTAGCTGCTCAATGTAAGCGGCCCGACCTTGCTCGATGCATACAGGCGCTTGATGCCGTCGGCGTCGACAAAGGTGCTCGGCGCACCGTCGAGGCTGACGGCGCGGCGCGCCGATTCCGCCAGCTTTTTGCCCAGCCAGCCTTCGGGGCCGGGCCGGTGCGAAATCACAGCGCCTTCCTCGTCGAGCGTCCACAGCACCGAGTCGGCAGGTAACTGCACGGTATTGACGAACTTGTCGAGCTCGAGCAAGTCGAGGGCGGCGAACAGTACCCCCACCATCGTATTGTTCTTGATGACCGGATAGGTGAGATTGACCGTGTGTTTCTGGATCACCCGGCCGAACACGTAGTTGCCGGCGATAAAACGCCGTTCCGCGACGGCGCGTTTGAAATGCAGGCGGTCACCCAGGTTGACCGGCGTGCTGGAAGAGACAGCGCTGCAGACCACGTCGCCGTTCATGGCGATCAGGCCGAAATTGACGTAATCGCTGTTCTTTTCCAGGATGTCGGCCAGCAGCGCCGGACACTCGGGCCGGTTCTGCACCACCGACGGCACGCTCGACAGGTCGCGCAGGATCTGCATGGCCGACTCGATCGACTGGGCTTCGTTGGCGGCGGCCAGATTGGCCAGGCGCTGCAAGTTGTCGCGCGCGGTGCTGATGGCGGTGACGCGCTCGCGCACCACCACCGCGATGGTCATCGCCGTCAACGGCAAGAGAGCGAGGCCCACCAGCAGCATCAGGCGCCAGCGCAGACTTTGCAGGCGGGCGCGGGGGGGCGGGCGCGGGTTCGGCGTCGAATGGTCTGCGTCCGTCACATTATTCTTTAATGCAAATTGTCGAGCCGCCACTGTAGCGCAAAACAATAGCGGACGTCATTAAAGTTGGATTAAAGAAATATAATCTCAGCGCAAGCGCTCACCTCGCACGGGCGCCGCTGACCTGGTCGAGCACCTGGCGCGGCACCACGGCGTAGTGCTTGAATTCCATCGTGTAGGTGGCCCTGC
>JAQGNM010000410.1 GCA_028291845.1 Massilia sp.
AACTCTTCAGTTCAATCTCTGTTTAATGTCATTGCTGACAGATCGCTCACTCAAAATACTGACAGGCCACTATTTTCATAGCGCCTATATTTCTTTTTTGTGAACATTTGATAATTTAAGTATTCAAGACCGAAGTCTTGGCACTTTCATCAAACGCCCACACTTATCGACTGTTAATTGTTAAAGAACTTGTTCTGTGGAACTGCTTGCTGCTTGTCGACAAAGCGTTGTGTTTGTCAGCCGCGAAGAAGAAAGAGTATGAAGCATTTTGCTTATTACGTCAACTTCTTTTTATTTCGTGTTTCACTCGCTTCACACTGCATTTGCATGCGTTGCTCTGCGAGGGGGCGAACTATAGCAAGCCGACGCTGCAATCCGCAAGGCTTATTTTTGGTTTGATACAGCCTCGATCGCGGCACGCACCCAGCCGAAGCCGAGCCGCTCCTGCTCCATCCGCAGGCGCTCGCCGAATACATCATTGCGCAAGGCGTCGTACAGCGCGTACTCGGCGGCGCTCAGGCGCGCCAGCTCGCCGGTATGACGCTTGTCGCGCTCCTCCATCCCCCACAGGGCGCGGTGCGTCTGCAAGGTGGCCGCGTCCATCAGCAGGGATTGCGCATGGGGCGCGTGGGCACGCAGGCGGTCGAGGATGGCAAAACCGTGGGTGTCGATATCACCCCAGTAAATCAGTTCGCGCTTGGTCAACCACGGCACCCGGGCCAGGCGTTCCACCCCGTAGCCGCCGCCGAACACGACGATGGCGCCGGGGGCGTCGGGAAAGGCCAATCCGTTGATTTCGTTTTCGGTAACGAACACCCGCGTCGCGCCAATATCGAGGCGCGCCAATTGCGCCACCGGGACCGATATGTCCGACAGCCCGGCGATGTAGAGGGCGGGATCGAGAATGCGCATGCGAACCAGCGCGGGCTTACCGAGCAAGCCATAGCGGACTTCGAACTGGCGCGCGCCAACGGCGTCATGGTCGATCGCCTCGGCAGGCAGCACCTGGTCCAGTAATTCGGTCAGCAAGGCCTTGCGGCTTTCGATGAATTTGCTGTCGACACCGGCGATGTCGAGTTGGCGCAGGTAGATGCCGGGACGCGGGTGCGCGGCAAACCAGCGCAGTATCTCCAGCACGCGCGGCCATTGCGCGGCCTGCTCGAGCACCAGCAGCGCGCGGCGCGCCAACCATGGGCGCAGTTGGGGAAAGCCGGCCAGGGTGACATCGGCCAGCCGCTCGAACCTGCGGGCGTCGGCGCCGCGCCCGATCAGGCGCAGCGCATCGTCCTCGCTGGCGACGATGGCGCGATCGGGCAAGCGGTTGCGCCCGGTCTGGCGGTGATTGATCTCGCGCCAGGCAAGCTGGTAACCGTCTGCCGCCTCCCACTCGCGCACCCAGCCGCGCACGGCGTCGAACTGCTCGCCGATCTCCGCTGCGGAAGGCTGGCGCAGCCTCACCTCGAACGGAAAAAGCGCATCGCCAGAGAGCCGCGCCGCCAGGATGCGGCCGTCGTCCCACAGGCGCTGCACCTGCTGGCGGACATCGACCGGCTTCGACCAGGCAGAGGCGCTCATGCGGACCTGGCGTCGCGCTCGGCGTGGTACTCGGCGATGCTGAGATAACGAAGCTTCGACTGGCGCCCTTCTTCACTGTGCACGAAACCGAGACCGGCCACGTAGGGCTCGATGATGTGGATTTTTTGCAGCGGCGTTACGATCAACAGCTGCAGGTTCATTCGCTTGAACAGCTCCAGGCCAAAGCGCGCCGACTCGTCGGAGCCGCGGCCGAACGCCTCGTCGATGACGACAAACCGGAACGAACGCGAACGCACCGCGCCCCATTCGAGCCCGAACTGATACGCAAGGCTGGCGGCCAGCACCGTATAGGCCAGCTTTTCCTTTTGTCCGCCGGACTTGCCGCCGGCGTCGGTGTAATGCTCGTGCTCACGATCGTCCTCGCGCCAGCGCTCGGATGCGGAAAACACGAACCAGTTGCGCACATCGGTGACCTTGCGGGTCCAGCGGCGGTCCAACTCGGCACTGCCTTCGCGTCCCCTGAAACGTTCGATGATGCGTTTAACCTGCAGGAACTTGGCTTCCGAGTACTCCTCGTCGGCCGACCCGGTCAACGCGCCCTCGGTGCAGCTGCGCAGATCCTGCTGGAAGTCGCGCAGATCGGCATCGAGATTGTGCTCCGCCTCCAGCGCGATGTAGCGGTTCGGGTTGTAGTCGATGGCGTGCAGAGAGCTGTTGATGCGCACGATGCGTTCGCGGATGGTCTCGCGCTCGCGCTTGAGCTGCGACTGAAAACCGGCGATTTCGCGAATCGTGTTTTCGTTCAGCAGCTCCTTGAAGCGCGACGCAAACCGCGGCAGATCATCTGCCTGCAAATTGCCCAGCATTTTTTTGAACTCGGGTCCCGCTTCGATGCTGACGTCGACCTCGCGCGCATCGAGCGGCCAGTTGCGTACGTAATTTTGCATGGCGCCGATGATGGCGTCACGCAGGCGCGCAATTTTTCGGTCTTCGGCGTCGATATGCGCCTGCAGAAAATCGCGGAAATCCTTTTCACGGTTGTCGCTCGATTCCACCGTCAGCGTGTGCACGCCAAGCGCCTGGGCACGCAGCGACTCGAGCAGGGGAAAGTAGAATGCCTGAGCATCGGCGGGCGTCGCATCGAGCAGGATGGTGCAGTCGTTTGACGCCAGGGTCGCCTGCTCGAGCTTTTCAGCGGCGCGCGCGTGCGCGGCGCCGGCCTGCGAGAACTGCTCTTCGGCCAGCACCTGCGCCTGGGTCAATTCCGTGAACTGACCCTGCAGGGTGCGCAGCATATCGGACGACGCCGCCAGCATCGCCAGTTCGCGCTCGAGGCCCTCGACAGCTATCAGCAGCGGCTTCCAGTCGAGTTCATTGAAATTGTCGAACATGGCCAGCTTTTGCCAACTGCCGAGGATGGCGTCCTGCTGCGCCAGCTCCGTCCTGAGCTGGCCGATGATCTCGCCGTTTCCCTGAATGCGGGCGGCGAGATTTCTCTCCTGCCTGGTCAGTGCCGCGATCTTCGCCTGGTTCGACCAGCCCAGCACATAGCGGGAGCGGTCGTCGAGACGGTGGCGGTCATCCTTTTCATGTCTCTCGCCGGCCGCCTTGATCTGGCCGTTGCGGGTGACGGCGCGCTTCTCGCGGCGGAACTCATCGAGCCGGTCGCAGCAGACGTGATCGAAACGGCGCGACAGTTCGGCGTCGATCCAGGCGTAGAACGGCGAATCCGGTTTGATCTGCAGCTTGCGCGCCAGGGCAGCCGGCGGCAGTTCGCGCATTTCGGCGGCGACGTTCGTCCGCACCCGGTAATACACCAGTCGGTTACCGATGTTGGTGCTGTCGACCCAGGCGGCGACGGCGCTGTAATGGGCGTCCGGCACCAGCAGCGACAGGCCGAAGTTGTGCAGCAGGCGCTCGGCGGCGCCTTCCCACGCGCGCTCTTCTTCGCGTACCTGTATCAGCTCGCCGACAAACGGCAGCGCATCGGGCAGCAGATTGAGCGCGGCGCACAAGGTCGCGCGCAAGGACAGCATCTGGCTCGAAATGTTCGAACGTCTGCCGCGCAGCGAATCGAGCTCGGAGGTCAGTTCGCCATGCATGCGGCCCAGCTCGCGCAGGCTGACCCCGGCCTCGGTGAGGCGGTTCTGGAACTCGTCGCGCCGCGCCACGCAGCCTTGTTGTCCCGCTTCGATATCGCGCCGGTTGGCGATGAAGGTGGCGCCGTCGGCGGCGCCAGCCAGTCCGACCGCAGCGGCCAGGGCATCGTACTGGGCGCCGCGGCGTGCGCGCTCTTCGCGCAAGGCCTGCAGACGGGCGATATCGGCCTTGATCTGCTCGATGCGATTGCCGCCGTTGGCGGCGATGGCATGCGTGATCTCGTCGCGCCGCTGCGCCAGCGCACGGCGCTCGCCGCCGTATTTGACGAGGCGGTCGGTGAGCGCATCGAGTTCGGCCTGGAGCAAGCTGGTGCGCCTGGCCAGCAGCTCGCGTTTCAAATGGGCGAACCAGGGCCGCAGCATGTCGCGGCAACCGCGCAGCTGTTCGGCTTGATGGCGCAGCGTTTCGTGACGCTCGCAGTCGTTCGTCAAGGGCGTGAGCTGATCGATCTGCAGCTTGGCTTTCAAGACCGATTCGTGGGCGCGGTTCAAATCGTCAAAATGCGCGATCAGGGCGGCGATCCGTACTTCGACGGGAAACGCCTCGAGCATGTGGTCGCGCACGAAGTCGGTCAGATTGCCCACCGATTTCATCGAAACGGTCTGGTGAAACAGGTCCATCGCCTGTTCGCTGGCGATGCCGAACCGGCGGCGGAAATCGTGGCCGTACGGCGGAAATGCGTCGTGCAGGGTGACGCCGGCGGTGGCGCGCAGACGTTTTCTCAACTGCGCGATGTCGCTGCCGAAGCCGGCAAAATGCTCGGCGATCGACAGGCGCCCGTCGGCGACCACATAGAAACGCTCCGGCTGGCCGCGCGTATCCTTCAACCAGAAGACTTGCGCCAGGGTGACGGTCTGATTAAAACCCTCGTTGTGAAACACGCCGAGAATGACCGAATAGCTGTTCTGGTCGCGCAGCGCGACGGCGCGCGCGCTCATGCCCGTATCGCCCCGTTCGGACTTGTAGTGCCCCAGCACGTAGGTGCGCAGACTGCGCTCCCTGGCGTCGGCGCCGGCCGCCTTGTTGTACGAGATTTTCTGCGCCGGCACCAGCAAGGTGGTGAGCGCATCGACCAGGGTCGATTTGCCCGATCCGATGTCTCCCGTCAGCAGGATGTTGTCGCCGCCCGGATGCAGTCGCCAGACCCGCTCGTCGAAGGTGCCCCAGTTGAAGACCTCGAAATGATGCAATCTGAAACCGGCGCGTTCGTCGGGGGCCTGGGCGAATTCCAGCTCCGGCTCGTCCGCGGCGGACGTCGATTGGGCGCGGTCGTTCATGCTTCACCTTCGGCGCTGCCGGCGTGGGCGCCGTATTGGGC
>JAQGNM010000449.1 GCA_028291845.1 Massilia sp.
TTCAGGCGCGCGATCGCCTCCAGCGAACCGGGGATCGGCACCCACTCGGCGGGCGACTTGATGAAGTCCGGCGAGTCGTGGTTGATGACGCCGTCGCGGTCGAGAATGATCATTTTCATGGCGCCTCCCGGGTTTTTCAGCGGTTTTTCATCTTACGCGGCCAGCTTGGAAATGTCGGCCACGCGGTTCATCATGCCATGCAATTGCGACAGCAGCGCCAGGCGGTTGTTGCGCAAGGCCGCATCTTCCGCATTGACCATGACGTCGTTGAAAAAGCCGTCGACATCGTCGCGCAGTTGCGACAAGGTTTTGAGCGTGCCGGTAAAATCGTCGGCGGCAAACGCGGCGCTGACCTCCGGCTGCACGCGCGCCATGCTCGCCGCCAGCTTTTTCTCGGCGTCTTCCCGCAGCAGTTCCGTGTCGACCGTGCCGAACACGCCGTCGGTCTTTTTCAGGATATTGGTGATGCGCTTGTTGGCAGCGGCCAGCGACGCCGACTCGGGCATTGCCGCGAACGCCTTGACGGCATCGAGCCGCTGGACAATGTCGTCGAGGCGGTCCGGCTGCTGCGCCAGCACCGCTTCGACTTCATTGGCCGAAAAGCCTTTTTCGCGCAGCACGCCGCGCAGACGGTCGATGATGAAGGCGCCCACTTCGCTCGACGGATCCTTGAAGCCGGGCTGGCCGTCGAACACCGATGCGGCGTCGCCGAGCAGGGCGCTGATCGACACCGTCAAACGTTTTTCCAGCAGCATGCGCACCACGCCCAGGGCATGGCGGCGCAGCGCGAACGGGTCCTTGTCGCCGGTCGGCGCCAGGCCGATGGCCCAGATGCCGACCAGGGTTTCCAGCTTGTCGGCCAGCGCCACCGCGGTGCCGGTGTTGGTGGTGGGCAGGCTGTCGCCGGCAAAGCGCGGTTGATAATGCTCGGAGGCGGCCAGCGCCACCTCCTCCGGCTCGCCGTCGTGGCGGGCATAGTAGGTGCCCATGATGCCTTGCAGTTCGGGGAACTCACCCACCATATCGGTAAGTAAGTCGGCCTTGGCAAGCTGCGCGCCCCGTTCGGCCAGCGCGATGTCGTAGCCGAGACGCTGGGCGATCTTGCCGGCCAGGCGGGTGACCCGCCCGGTGCGCGCGGCCTGGGTGCCCAGCTTGTTGTGGTAGACCACATTGGCCAGCAGCGGCAGGCGCGATTCCAGGGTTTTTTTCTTGTCCTGCTCGAAAAAGAACTTGGCATCCGACAGGCGCGGGCGCACGACTCGCTCGTTGCCGCCGACGATGTGGGCGGGCGTATCGGTGGCGATATTCGAGACGATCAGAAAGCGCGAGCGCAGTTTGCCGCTGGTGTCGGTCAGGGCGAAATATTTCTGATTGGTCTGCATGGTGAGAATCAGGCATTCCTGCGGCACCGCCAGGAATTCTTCCTCGAAACGGCACTCGTAGACCACCGGCCATTCGACCAGCGCGGCCACTTCGTCGAGCAGAGATTCCGGCATCAGCACCAGGTCCTCGCCGGCGGCGGCCAGCAGAGAAGCGCGGATGGCCTCCTTGCGCGCAGCGGTCGAGGCGATCACCTTGCCCTCGTTTTCCAGCATGCCGGCGTAGTTGACCGGGTGCGAAATCGAGATCGGCTGGCCCTCCGACAGGAAGCGGTGGCCGAGGGTGACGCGGCCGGCGCTCAATCCCAGCGCCGTTAACGGCACGATCGCTTCGCCATGCAGGGCGATCAGCGAATGGGCCGGGCGCACGAACTGCACGGTGGCGCCGTCCGGGCGCTGATAGCTCATCAATTTTGGAATCGGCAGCTTGGCCAGCGTTTCATCGAAGGCCGCCTGCAAGCCGGCCGCCAGCGGGCTGCCTTCGGCCGTGTAACTGTAAAAAAAGCTCTCGGCCTTGCCGTCCTGGGCGCGCTCCAGCTGAGCCACGGTGACGTCGGCGCGGCCCATGGCGGCCAGCTTTTTCGCCAGCGGCGGGGTCGGGTTGCCGTCGGCATCGAGCGCCACCGATACCGGCAGCACTTTTTCGCGAATCGATTTGTCGGGCGAGGTGGCGCGCACGTCGCTGATCGACACGGCCAGGCGGCGCGGGGTGGCGAACGGGGTGACGACGCTGTCGGCGCCGAGGAAGTCGCGCGCCCTTAAACCCTGCTCGATGCCGGCGGCGAAAGCGGCGCCCAGTTTGACGAGGGCCTTGGGGGGCAGTTCTTCGGTGCGCAGTTCTATCAATAAGGTCTGGTTCATGTTTTTATACTTTTATCAGGCAGCGGCGGCATCGGATTGAACGGCTTGCGGCGCCATCGGGAAGCCCAGCTTTTCGCGCGAATCATAATATGCTTGGGCCACCAGGCGCGACAGGGTGCGCACGCGGCCGATGTAGGCGGCGCGCTCGGTCACCGAGATGGCGCCGCGCGCGTCGAGCATATTGAAACTGTGCGAGGCGCGCATGATCTGTTCATAGGCGGGCAGGGTCAAGTGCAGCTCGATCAGGCGCTTCGCTTCCGACTCGTGGTTGGCAAACTGGGTAAACAGCAGATCGGTATTGGCGTGCTCGAAGTTATAGGTGGACTGCTCCACTTCGTTCTGGTGAAACACGTAGCCGTACGAGAGCGTTTTGGTCTCGCCGTTTTCCAGCCAGGTTGTCCACACCAGGTCGTAGACGTTTTCGACGCCCTGCAGGTACATCGCCAGGCGCTCGATGCCATAGGTGATTTCGCCCAGCACCGGTTTGCAGTCGAGCCCGCCGACCTGCTGGAAATAGGTAAATTGGGTCACTTCCATGCCGTTCAGCCAGACTTCCCAGCCCAGGCCCCAGGCGCCCAGGGTCGGGCTTTCCCAGTCGTCCTCGACGAAGCGCACGTCGTTCTGTTTCAAATCCAGTCCGAGCGCTCCGAGCGAGCCGAGATAGAGGTCCAAAATATTTTCCGGCGCCGGTTTCAATACCACCTGGTACTGGTAGTAATGCTGCAGGCGGTTCGGGTTTTCGCCATAGCGGCCGTCTTTCGGCCGGCGCGATGGCTGCACGTAGGCGGCGCGCCACGGTTCCGGCCCGATCGCGCGCAGGAAGGTGCCGGTGTGAAAAGTGCCGGCGCCGACTTCCAGATCGTAGGGCTGGAGCAGGGCGCAGCCTTGCTTGTCCCAGTAGGATTGCAAGGTCAAAATAATTTGTTGGAATGTGAGCATCGTGGCATGTGCCGCGCTTTTGACGGCGAGCAATAAGTGGATTGTGCTAAATGGCTAATTTTAGCGGTTTTTAGGGGGGCGCTGGGGACCGAAGCAGCGATATTTCATTGCTTCATCCTGGCGCTGCGTGCGCGCCACCAGGCGGCGCCGATCGACATGGCGGCCAGCGCCAGAAACAGCAGGTTGCCGCAGACGATATACGGCGTGTTGCCGCGCATGCCCTGCACCTGGGCGGCCAGCACGCCGCGCTGGTCGAACGGCAGCGCCGCCACCACGCTGCCGTGCGGATCGATGACGGCGGTGGCGCCGGTATTGGTGGCGCGCAGCATCGGCCGGCCGGTCTCGATGGCGCGCATCCGCGAGATCTGCAAATGCTGGGGAATCGCCACCGAATCGCCGTACCACGCCAGGTTCGAGGCATTCAATAACATGGTGGCCGGGGTGCTCGAGGCGCGCAGTTGCAGGGCGATTTCTTCGCCAAAGGCGTCCTCGTAACAGACGTTGGGCAGCACAAACTGATCTTTGACGGCGAACGGCGCCTGCACGGTGCCGCCGCGTTTAAAATCGCCCAGCGGGATCGACATCATGTCGACGAACCATCGAAAACCCGTCGGCACGAACTCGCCGAACGGCACCAGGTGGTTCTTGTCGAAGCGATAGGCGGCGCCGCCTGGTGCGATGCCGACGATGCTGTTGGCGGCATTGGTGGCGGCGTCCTGCGCGCTGGCGGCCAGCGGCATGCCCACCAGCAGGGCGCTGCCGCTGTCGCGCGAGAACGCGGCCAGCGAAGGCAGGTAGTCGGGCGGCAGCTGGAACGGATACAGCACGATCGCCGTTTCCGGCGTGGCGATCAGGTCGGCCGGCTTTTGCGTAATCAGCTCATGATAGAGAATCAGGGCGTCGCGGATGTGGGCCGGGTCGAACTTTTCATCCTGGGCGACGTTACCCTGCAACAGGCGCACGGCCAGCGGCTTGCCGTAGGGCGCGGTCCAGTCGATCTGGCGCAAGCCGAACCCGGCGGCCAGGATGGCGGCGAACAGGCCGATGGCCGGCCAGCGCGCGCGCTGGGTCAGCATCGTCAGGCACGCTGCGCACAAGGCCACCAGCGCGCCGACGCCATACACGCCGAGCAGGGGCGCGAAGCCGGCCAGCGGCGCGTTCACATGGGCGTAACCGGACGAGGCCCAGGGAAAGCCGGTAAACACCCAGCCGCGCATCCATTCGGAGATGCTCCAGCAGCTTGGTACTATCAGCAGCAAGAACGCGGCGACGGGCAGCGACCAGCGGCGACGCAGCCAGGCGGCGGTGCCGAAGGCCAGGCTGGCGAACAAGCCCATGTAGGCGCCCAGCAGCACGATGGCGACCGCCGCAATCGGCGCCGGCAAGCCGCCGAACCTGGTGATGGCGACGTACAGCCAGTGCATGCCCGCCACCGACCACCCCAGCCCGAACGCCCAGCCGATCCAGCCGGCGCGGCGCACCGAAGTGTCCAGGCCGACCTGATAGAACACAAAGGCGAGCAAAACGAACTGCAGCGGCCAGGCGCCGAACGGCGCGAAGGAAAACAGCGAAAGGCCGCCGGCGATGGCGGCCATCAGCATGGGCAGGAGCGTCCCGCGCGGGGCGGTCGCCAGCGTCGGCGCGGCGGGATGCCGGCGCATCAGTCCTGTTCGTCCTCGGCAAGCGGCATGCGCTCGACCAGCAGCACATGGATCTGGCGGGCGTCGGCGCGCAGCACTTCGAAGCGCAGGTTGTCGATGTCGAACACATCGCCTTTATGGGGCATGCGGCCCAGGTGGTTGGCCACCAGGCCGCCGATGGTGTCGACATCCTGGTCGACCAGGTTGGCGCCGACTTCCTCGTTGAACTGTTCCAGCTCGGTGAGCGCCTTGACGCGCCAGCGCGGGCCGTGGTGGCCTTCCTTGATCGACAGGACGTTGTCTTCTTCCTCGTCGAAATCGTACTCGTCCTCGATGTCGCCGACGATCTGCTCGAGCACGTCCTCGATGGTGATCAGGCCGGCCACGCCGCTGTACTCGTCGACCACGATGGCCATGTGATTGTGATTGGCGCGGAAGTCGCGCAACAGCACGTTCAGGCGTTTCGATTCGGGGATGAAGATGGCGGGGCGCAGCATGTCGCGCACGTCGAACGATTCTTCGGCGTAGTAGCGCAGCAGGTCCTTGGCCAGCAGGATGCCGATGACCTTGTCGCGCTCGCCCTCGATGGCCGGAAAGCGCGAGTGGGCGGTCGACAGTACCGACGGCATCCATTCTTCGATCGGTTTGCTGATGTCGATGACATCCATCTGCGAGCGCGGCACCATGATGTCGCGGGCCGACAGATCGGAGACCTGAAACACGCCTTCGATCATCGACAGCGCATCGGCGTCGATCAGGTTGCGGCTTTGCGCGTCGTGCAGCACTTCGAGCAGCTCTGCGCGATTTTCAGGCTCGGGGGAGATCAGTGCGGTCAGGCGTTCGAACAGCGACCGCTGAGGTTTGGTGTCCAGGCGGACGTCCGTAGGGTGCTCTGGCATAGTTGGCGTGAGCCGTTGTTGCAATTGGCGTAGCATACATCAAAACGCGGTTTGCCCGTTTTTTAAGCAAACGAACCGGCAGCCGACGCCCGTCGATGGATTGTCGTATATTCACCGATTCGCCCCTTTTTCAGTTCCTCATACAGGAGTCCCAATGACCTCGCTGACCATTAACGGCACCGCGACCGAGTTCGATGTGCCCGACGATATGCCCCTGCTGTGGGTCCTGCGCGATGTCGCCGGCCTGACCGGCACCAAGTTCGGCTGCGGCGTGTCGCTGTGCGGCGCCTGCACCATCCATCTCGACGGCCAGGCGGTGCGCTCGTGCGTGACGCCGGTGTCGGCGGCGGCAGGTAAAAAGATCGTCACCATCGAAGCGGTCGGCAACGACCCGGTGGGCGCGCGCGTGCAAAGCGCCTGGCGCCAGATCGACGTCGTCCAGTGCGGTTACTGCCAGTCCGGCCAGGTGATGGCCGCCACCGCCCTGCTGACGGCGACACCGAAACCGACCGACGCCGACATCGACAACGCCATGTCCGGCAATATCTGCCGCTGCGGCACCTACGGCAGGATCCGCGCGGCGATCAAGATCGCCGCTGCCGCCCCTGCCACCGCCGCTGGCGCCCCGGGAGCGCCAGCATGAGCGCCGCCGTCAACTTCAACCGCCGGCGCGTGCTGCAAGTGGGCGCCGCCGCCGGCGGCGGCCTGCTGATCGGTTTTAATCTGTATGGCTGCGAGCCCAAAAAGCCCACCGACCGCAAGGACCCGCCGCCGGAAACGGCAGTCGGCGCCGCCGCCACCGCCGTCTCCAACCGCCCCGCCGGCCTGGCGCCGAACGCCTTTATCCGCATCGCCCGCGACGGCGTGGTCACCCTGGTCATGCACAAAGTCGAGATGGGACAAGGCACCTTCACCTCGATGCCGATGCTGATCGCCGAGGAGCTCGGCGTCGACCTGGCCAAGGTCAAACTGGAACAAGCCCCGGCCGACAACACTTTATATAGCGACCCGATGCTGGGCGGCCAGGTCACCGGCGGCTCGACCTCGGTGCGCGCGGCCTGGAAGCCGCTGCGTGAAGCGGGCGCCACTGCGCGCAGCGTGCTGGTGACGGCGGCCGCCAACAAATGGGGCGTCGACGCCGCCACCCTGACGGTCGCCGACGGCAAGGTCCTCGATGCCGCCAACAATCGCAGCCTCGGTTTCGGCGAGCTGGTCGACGACGCCGCCAAGCTGGCGGTCCCCAAGACCATCACCCTGAAACCGGCCGGCGGCTACACCCTGATCGGCAAATCGCACCTGCGCCTGGACAGTGCCGACAAAACCGACGGCAAGGCCATGTTCGGCATCGACGCCCGCCTGCCGGCGATGGCGATCGCCACCGTGGCGGCTTCGCCGGTGATCGGCGGCAAGCTGAAAAGCGCCGACGACGCCAAGGCGCTGGCGGTCAAGGGCGTGCGGCAAGTGCTCAAACTGGACAACGCGGTGGCGGTGGTGGCCGATCACATGTGGGCCGCCAAGCAGGGCCTGGCGGCGTTGGCGCCGACCTGGGACGACGGCCCGAACGGCGCCATGAGCAGCGCGACCATCCGCGCCGACATGATGACGGCATCCGAAAAGGCCGGCGCAGTGGCGGAAAACCTCGGTGACGCCGCCAAATCGCTGCTTGACAAGGGCCGCCGCATCGATGCCGTCTACGAACTGCCGTTCCTGGCCCACGCCACCATGGAGCCGATGAACTGCACGGTCGACTTGCGCGCCGACGGCTGCGACCTGTGGGTCGGCACCCAGGTGCCGAGCCTGGCGCAAGGGGCGGCGGCGAAAATCACCGGCCTGCCGCTGGAAAAGGTCAAGGTGCACAATTTTTACCTGGGCGGCGGCTTCGGCCGGCGCCTCGAGGTCGATTACGTGGTGCAGGCGGTGTCGTTCGCCAAGCTGATGAAGGGCCCCGTCAAATTCGTCTGGAGCCGCGAGGAAGACATCCAGCACGACATGTTCCGCCCATATTATGTCGACCGCCTGTCGGCGCGGCTCGATGCCAAGGGCATGCCGGCAGCCTGGTTCCACCGGGTTACCGGCTCGTCCATCATGGCCCGCTTCGCGCCCGGCGCGGTAAAGGACGGCGTCGATCCGGATGCGGTCGAAGGCGCGCGCGAATTGCAATACACGATTCCCAACATGCGCGTCGAGTACGTGCGCCACGAACCGCCGGTGCCGACCGCCTTCTGGCGCGGTGTCGGGCCGACCCACAATGTGTTCGTCGTCGAGAGTTTTATGGATGAACTGGCGGCCGCCGCCAAGCTCGATCCGCTCGGCTACCGCCGCGCGCTGTTGACCAAAGCGCCACGCATGCTGCGCGTGCTCGACCTGGTGGCCGACAAGGCGGGCTGGAAAACTCCAATGCGGGCGGTGGCGGGACGGCGCGTCGGCAAGGGGCTGTCGATGCAGTTCGCCTTCGGCAGCTACATGGCGCAGGTGGCTGAGGTGTCGGTGGGGCCGGACGGCGACGTCAAGGTACACAGGGTCGTGTGCGCGCTCGACTGCGGCCAGGTGATCAATCCGGATACGGTGGTGGCGCAGATGGAAGGCGGCATCGTGTTCGGCTTGACGGCGGCCTTGTACGACCAGATCACCTTCGACAAGGGGCGCGTGGTGCAATCGAACTTTGGCGACTACCGGATGATGCGCATGAACGAGGCGCCGAAGGTGGAAGTGCACATCGTCGCCAGCACGGATGAACCAGGCGGTATTGGCGAACCGGGTACGGCGGCGATCGCGCCGGCGCTGGCCAACGCCGTGTTCAATGCCACCGGCAAGCGCTTGCGCAAGCTGCCGCTCGATCAGGCGGCGCTGAAGAAGGCATAGCGCGGGGGCGGCGCAGCAGTAAGGTCGTCAGGCGGCCTTGCGGTCGACGTCGAACAGGGCGGCCAGGTTGGGCGCCGGCGTCGTCAGCACGCGCAAGGCCGGGGTTTCCCCCGGCTTCAAATCGTCCGCGCGCCCGCCGCGCGTACCCGAGCCCAGCTTGCGCTCGTCGGTCGCCACCACCACCACTCTGGCCACGATCGCGCCCTGGTAGGTGGTCACCACCTGCATGTTGTGCTCGGGGCTGATGTCGAGCGCGCGGGTGTCGCCGTGGATGCGCCCGCCCAGGTGGACGATGGCGTGCGCCAGTTCGCTCGAGGTGGCCGGCATGCGCGCGGCGCTGCCGGACGCGTCTTGAGTGCCGGTTGCCGTCAACAAATTGTTCAAGCGGGTCTGGCGCGCGCTTTCCTCGCGCGCGGCCTCCTCGGGCAGGGTGGCGGCACAATCGATCACCACCACCGATTTGCCCTTTTGTAGCAAGTCGTAGGCGGTGCGCAGACCGACGAAGGAAGCGCCCACCACGCAGACGTCGGCGCCGGTGTCGCCGTCAAGCGGCGGCATGGCGTGGCTGGGAAAGGCCGGGGTGGTGGAAACGTTATCGGCAACGGGGAAAACGTTGTTGGGGTTGGTCGTCTTTGGCATCCGAACAGCTCCTTTATTGTTAAATGTTCTCGTGGAAGAGCCATTAAACCGGAATAAGCTGTCGATTAACGTGGGATGCCTAACACAGGCCCGGTAAGCAATTGCAACAAGTGTGAGCGGGTTTTAGTGCTTGTTTGCATTTGTAACGGCGGACGCCATATCGCCGTAGGGGTCGGAAAAGCCGAGCGATTCCAGGATGTCGGTTTCGAACAATTCCATTTCTGTCGCTTCGTCGTCGTCCAGATGGTCGTAGCCCTGCGCGTGCAGCACGCCGTGGACGATCAGGTGGGCTGCATGTTCTTCCACCGTCTTGCCCTGTTCGCCCGCCTCCCGCTCGAGCACGTCGGTGCACAGGATGATGTCGGCGCGCACCGGCTCGTCGGCGGCCAGCACGTCGCCTTCGTTGTAGGCAAAGGTCAGCACATTGGTGGCATAGTCCTTCTCGCGGTAGTCGCGGTTGAGGGCCTGGCCCTCGGCGGCGTCAACGAAGCGGATGGTCAGTTCGGCCGGCCCCAGCAGCGCCGCCTTGACCCAGCTGCGGATTTTCGGCCGCGTCAGGCTCTCCCGCAGGCGGGCATCGGGATACTGCACGGAGAGCGACAGCTTATTTTTTGCGGGCATGTTTGATGGCGGCTGGGGGGAGGGGAGCCAGGGCTTCCACCGCCGCGGCCGATTCGTAGGCGTCGACGATGCGTCCGAACAGCGGATTGCGCACCAGGTCGGCGCTGGAAAACTGGGTAAACGCGATGCCGCGCACGTCTTTCAGCACGTGGATGGCGTCGACCAGGCCGCTTTTCTGGGTCTTGTGCAGGTCGACCTGGGTGACGTCGCCGGTCACCACGGCCTTGCTGCCGAAGCCGATCCGGGTCAGGAACATCTTCATCTGCTCGACCGTGGTGTTTTGCGCCTCGTCGAGAATCACAAAAGCGTGGTTGAGCGTGCGGCCGCGCATGTAGGCCAGCGGCGCGATCTCGATCACCTGCTTCTCGAACATTTTCTGGGTGCGGTCGAAACCAAGTAAATCGTATAGCGCATCGTACAGGGGGCGCAGGTACGGGTCGACCTTCGAGGCCATGTCGCCGGGCAGAAAGCCGAGGCGCTCGCCCGCTTCCACCGCCGGGCGCGTGAGCACGATGCGCTTGACGGCGTCGCGTTCGAGGGCGTCGACGGCGCAGGCCACCGCCAGATAGGTCTTGCCGGTGCCGGCGGGACCGACGCCGAAGGCGATGTCGTGCTCGAGGATGTTGCGCAAATACGCGATCTGGTGCGGCGTGCGCCCGCGCAGGTCGTGCTTGCGGGTTTTCAAAACGGGCGTGGCGATGTCGATGTCGAGCAGCTGCGGCGCCGCCGGTTCGGCCATCCCGTCGCCTTTTTCTCCGGCTTCGGCGGCGGCGGCGGCAGCCAGCCCGGTGCGCTGCTCGACCAGCGCCAGTTGCACTTCTTCGAGCGGCACGATCTTGTTGGCGACCGCGTAAAAACGTTCGAGGATTTCCACCGCCTGGTCGGCATTGCTGCCGCTGACGATAAATTTTTCGCCGCGGCGGAAAATCGTGACGTCGAGCGCCGCCGAAATCTGCCGCAGGTTTTCATCGAGCGGCCCGCACAGGTGCGCCAAGCGGGTGTTATCGAGCGGCTCGGGGACGAAATACGCGGGCTGTATGGGGGTCTTGTTCTTCAACTGGCTTCCGCAATCATGGTAGTGCTGACTAATTCGCCGCGCAGGGTGTAATTGAAACTCTCGGTGATGCGCACCTCGACCATGGACCCCACCAGCGTGGCCGGATCGACGCCGGCGTCGACGGCGAAATTGACGACGCGGTTGTTCTCGCTGCGGCCCTGCAGTTCATTGGCGTCCTTTTTCGAAGGCCCTTCGACCACGATGCGCTGCACCGTGCCGACCATGGCGGCGCTGAACTTGCGGGTGTTGGCATCGATCGCCGCCTGCAGGCGCTGCAATCGGGCCAGCTTGACCTCGTGCGCGGTGTCGTCGGCCAGGGACGCGGCCGGCGTGCCGGGGCGTTTGCTGAAAATAAAGCTGTAGCTGGTGTCGAAACCAACGTCGGCAATCAGCTTCATCATCGCCTCGAAGTCGGCCTCGGTCTCGCCCGGAAAGCCGACGATGAAGTCCGACGACACCGACATGTTCGGCCGCACCGCGCGAATGCGCCGCACGATCGACTTGTATTCGAGCGCCGTGTAGCCGCGCTTCATGGCGCCGAGCACCTTGTCGGAGCCGTGCTGGGCCGGCAAATACAAATGGTCGACCAGCTGCGGAATGCGGGCGTAGGCATCGATCAGGCGCTGGGTGAACTCCTTCGGGTGGCTGGTGACGAAGCGGATGCGCTCGACGCCGGGAATGGCGGCGACATACTCGAGCAGCAGGGCGAAGTCGGCCACCTCGCCCACTTCTCCCCCTTGCATCTCGCCGCGAAAGGCGTTCACGTTCTGCCCCAGCAAGGTGATCTCCTTGACCCCTTGCGCCGCCAGGCCGGCCACTTCGGCCAGCACGTCGTCGAAGCGGCGCGAGACTTCCTCGCCGCGGGTGTACGGCACCACGCAATAGCTGCAGTATTTGCTGCAGCCTTCCATGATCGACACGAACGCGCACGGGCCGTTCACCGTGGCCGGCGGCAGGTGGTCGAATTTTTCGATTTCCGGGAAGCTGATGTCGACCTGCGCAGCGCCGCTGCGGCGGCGCTCGGCCACCATCTGCGGCAGGCGGTGCAAGGTTTGCGGACCGAACACCAGGTCGACGTAAGGTGCGCGCTTGACGATGGCATCGCCTTCCTGCGACGCCACGCAGCCGCCGACGCCGATCAACAGGCCTGGCTTGGCGATTTTCAGTTCGCGCAGGCGGCCCAGGTCGGAAAACACTTTTTCCTGCGCCTTCTCGCGCACCGAGCAGGTGTTCAGGAGGATCACGTCGGCATCCTCCGGCGTATCGGTGCGCACCAGGCCGTCCGAGGCGCCCAGCACGTCGGCCATCTTGTCCGAGTCGTACTCGTTCATCTGGCAGCCGAAGGTTTTGATGAAGACTTTTTTCTGCATGAAATCGCTTAGTGGATTGCTGCCGCAAGCTGCGGCTGAACCGACAAGTTTACCGTAAATCGCCGTGCCCAGTGGTGCGACGTCGAGGACACCCCAGGAGCGCGATTGTAACGTTTTGAAACAATACTTACAGCGTCTTTATTAAAAGCCAAAATGAACTAAGGCAAAATTGTTTTTTGCTATTAAAAGTCGCGCATGGAATTAACAATTTCCGAGTATCAATATTATCCGCGAATAGATGGCGGGGAAAATATTTTCCTAGGAAAAACAATGAGTTCCGAGAGACATCGGACCTAGAAAATGAAAATAAGAAATCTCTTGCGTGCGCCACACATTGCCCCCATGTGTTGAAATGACGATGTGACAAGCTTTCCTTACGATAGCTTGATTTTAAACAAGGGCGGTACTGCGAAGGTCGGATGTACTGAAGGCATTTAGGTCCGATAATTTGTTTGATTGGCAAGCGCGCGGAACAGTGCGTAGCGCTTAGCCCAATGGCGCCGGGACGGTGTTGATCGGGGATAAAGCATCATTTCCGAACGACGGCGATTTTCCGGGAACTAATTTAGTCGAAAGATAGTCTTTCATAAAGTTCTTCACCGAACTATTCATTTCACTCAGACGAGGTAAATCATGGCACACCATGCTCTGGCATCCCAAGAAAGCTACAACCCCAACCACCTGCTCGATATTCTGCTGGGCAAAATGCAGTTGAAGAACGATGCAGCCCTGTCGCGCATGCTCGAAGTGGCCCCACCGGTCATCAGCAAAATCCGTCATCACCGCCTGCCGGTCGGCGCTTCGCTGCTGATCCGCATGCACGAAGTGACTGGCATGAGCATCCGCGACCTGCGCGACCTGATGGGCGACCGCCGCACCAAGTATCGCCTGTCGGACGCCCAGGGCCGTCCAAAGGCCGATGACAAGGCGGCAGCACCGGCCGAGCAGACCGGCACCACCGGCAACTACGCGCATTAATCTGTCGCACTGACGTCGTCGAAGTGACTGGCCGCAACGTTCGCGTTGCGGCCTTGTCGGCTTAAGTCAGTTCATCAAGGCAGCGGCAATTTCGTCGAACTGCACTTCCGTTTCGCGGAACACGTGCACGTAGGCTTCTTCACTCAATCCCATGGCTTTCCACGCGACCGGCGACACCGGCGGCACCGCCTCATTGGCATCGCCCACCATGTCGAGTGCATGCACGATGGCGTTGGCGACATGAACGATGGTGGCCAAAAAGCCGGCGCCGGCCAGTTCCGGGTCGTGGTGATGGGCCAGCGCCAGACGAATTGTGTCGGAAAATTTCCAGTGTTCGGCCAGCACGATGCCGGCGGCGACATGATCGACGCCCAGTTCGGCACGCTCGGCCTCCAGTAGTTCGATGTCCTCGGCTGCCGCCCTGGCGAGCACCCGGGCGTACGCCTGCGGATCGATGGTGACCAACACCAGCCGGCCGATATCGTGCAGCAGCCCTGCGGTGAAGGCGTAATCCTGATTGAAACGCAGCCTGCGCGCCAGCACCCGGGCGCACACGGCGGTGGCGATCGAATGGCGCCAGAATGCCTTGTCGTCGAACCCTTTGCAGGCGCCCTGGGCGAAGCAGCCGGTGATGGCGGCGGCGGTGATCAGGTCGCGCGTGGTTTGAAAGCCGAGGAAGCTGATCGCTTGCTGGATCGTGGTCACCTTCACCTGCAAGCCGTAGGTCGACGAATTGGCCAGCCGCAGCGTTTTGGCCGTCAGGGCCTGGTCATGCGAGACTTTTTTTGCCAACACGGAAATATCGATGTCTTCCTGGTCGATGCTGGTGAGCAGTTCCATCACCACCACCGGCAGCGATGGCAGGTCGTCGAGCTGGCGGACGATGTCGTCGAGCTTGATGGTCGCCTCGCTCATGGGGCGATCTCGCGGTCGAGGCGGTAGTCGAGCATGTAGTCGTGCAGGGCGGCGCCGGCGCTGTCGCGCTCCAGGTCGCAGCGGCGGAACAGGCGCGCCAGCCGGGCCGTGACCGCCGCCTCGTCGATGGCGGGGGCGGCAGTCCCGGCGCCGGCGCTGCGCAGCACCGGCAGGCGGTCGATGCCGTGACGGGGCAGCAGGGCGATGATCGGCGCCGTCAGGATGGCGCCTTGCGGCAGCAAGACCTGGCCCTGGCGATCGAGCAGAACGTCGGACAACACCATGCCGGGCCGGACGTCGGCCAGCGCCAGGTGCTGGTAAGGTGAGTTCATCGCATCCCCTGTGTTATTTACTGCAAAGCTTACCATTGGATCAGTCTCTGGGGAAATATTCACCGGCTTGCAAAGCAACACTGCATCCCGTACATTGGTTGGAGGCGCCACCAGCACGTCGAGGCGAGAGTGCAACAGCAAAACGGAGGGCGGTTGCCAGATGTTCAGTATTCAAGGCCGTTTGAAATTGCTGTTCGTGGTAATCGTCACAACGGTGCTGAGCATATCGGGCGCCTATGCCCGGCATTCGCTGGGCAATGAGCTGGAAAGCAGCTACCGCAGATTGTGCGAAGGGGTGCTGACCCGTTTGCAGATCAGCCTGCCCGCGGCGCTGTGGGATCTCGACAAGGCCAAGGTCGACACCATCCTCGATGCCGAAATGCTGCCGCCCGAAGTGGTGTCGATCCGCGTCTACGACAGCGCCGTCGGCCTGTTCTCCGGCAAAATGCGCGACCACGCCGGCGCCCTGATCGCACCTGGCCCACAGTTGCCACCCGGCGCCACGCCGGTGCAGGCCGAACTGGTGTTTCGCGAGGCCGGCTCCGGCGGCACCTCGATGCGCCCGGTGTCGGTCGGCAAAGTGGTGGTGTACTTCAGCCGCGCCCAGATCGACGCCGCCATGGCGTCCGAACTGACCCGCAAGGTGGTCGAGGTGCTGCTGCTCGACATCATCCTGGTGCTGGCGCTGTCGTCGTCGCTGCGGGTGGTGTTCCAGCCGCTGCGGCAATTGCGCGATGGCTTGTTCGAACTGGCCACCCGCGGCGCCGAGGTGGAAGAGCTGCCGGAGAGCCGCAAGGACGAGCTGGGCGATGTCATCCGCGGCTTCAACCAAATCCAGCGGCGCCTCACATCCACCATCGCGCGCACCCGCAACGCCGAAGAGGCGGCGCGCCAGTCGGCGCGCCAGACCGAGCAGGCGCTGGCCGACCTGCGCCTGACCCAGGAATCGCTGCTGCAGGCCGAACGGCTGGCCTCGCTGGGCAGCCTGGTGGCCGGGGTCGCCCATGAAATCAACACGCCGGTCGGCATCGCGCTGACCAGCGCGTCCGTGCTGAAAAGCGCCACCGACGAGCTGCAAGCGGCGGTGGCGGCCGACGGCGTGAAAAAATCGATGGTGCTGCGCTATCTCGAAACGGCGGCGGAAAGTTCGCGGCTGATCATGAACAATGCCTACCGCGCCGCCCACCTGATCCACAGTTTCAAACAGATCGCCGTCGACCAGACCAGCGAGGCGCGCCGCCCGTTTGCCCTGATGGCCTACGTGGAAGAAATCGTCACCAGCCTGCGGCCGAAACTGAAAGGCATCGACATCGAGCTGCGCCAGGAACCCGGGGCGGATGGCGCCGCTGCTGTCACGGCCACCGCCGACATCGTGCTCGATTCCTACCCCGGCGCATTTGCCCAGGTGCTGACCAATTTGTTGCTCAATTGCGTAGAGCATGCTTTCGAGCCGGAGCAGGGCGGCCGCATCGAGGTGCGCGCCCGCCTGCGCGGCGACATGGTCGAAATGGAAGTGGCCGACAACGGCCGCGGCATTCCAGTGGACGTCATCGACCGCGTGTTCGATCCCTTCTTTACGACCCGGCGCGGCCAGGGCGGGACCGGTTTGGGTTTGAATATTGTCTACAACCTGATCGTCAAGCAATTTAATGGCGTCATCAGCGCGCGCAGCACGGTGGGGCAGGGCACCGAGTTCCTGCTGCGCATCCCGCGGGTGACGCCGCAAGCGGACAGCGCCGGCGCGGCAATCGCTGAAGGCAGCGGCGTGGCAGTGCAGTAAAGCAAGCGCAGCGCAAACGCAGCCCGCCGCGCGCACGCCTTGCGCCCGCCCAAGCGCGGGGGGCCATCTTGTTATATTCTCGCCATCTTGCCAACCGGCCCAACTACCCAACAAAGGATTTTCATGAAACTGTACTTTGCCCCTGGTGCCTGCTCGCTGTCCCCGCACATCGCCCTGCTCGAAGCGGGCTTGCCGTTTACCACCGAACAAGTCGACTTGCGCACCAAAAAGACCGCCAGCGGCGCCGATTACACCGCCATCAATCCGCGCGGCTACGTGCCGGCGCTCGAACTGGACAACGGCCAGATCCTGACCGAAGGCCCGGCCATCGTCCAGTACATCGCCGCCCAGGCGCCCGACAAGCAGCTCGCTGCGGCCCCGCACAGCATCGAGCACTATCAAATGCTGGAGCGCCTCAATTTCATCGGCACCGAAATTCACAAGGGGTTCGGCCCGCTGTTCAATCCCGCCTCGGGCGAGGACGCCAAGCAAGCGGCGCGCGCCCAGCTCGACAAGCGCTTCGGCCATGCCAGCGACTTGCTCGAGGGTCGCGATTACCTGGTGGGCAACCGCTTCAGCGTGGCTGACGGCTACCTGTTCGTGATGCTCACCTGGACCGACAAGGTCGGCATCGACTTGTCGAAATGGCCCGCGCTGCAGGCGTTCAAGGAACGCATCGCTGCCCGTCCGGCCGTGCAACAGGCGCTGCGAGACGAAGGCTTGCTGAAATAAGATGGGGGCCAGCCAGGGCTTCGGGCGCGGTGTGGCGCTGCTGCGCGGCATCAATGTCGGGCGCGCCAAGCGCATCGCCATGGTCGAGCTGCGCGCCCTGTTTGCCGAGCTCGGTTTCACCGATGTGCACACCGTGCTCAACAGCGGCAACGTGGTGTTCACCAGTCGCGCCCGCGATGCGGCCGGCGCGGCGGCCCTGATCGAGGCGGCGCTGGTCGAGCGCCTCGGCGTTGCCTCGCGCGTCACCGTGCTCGACGCGGCGGCGCTGGCGACGCTGGTCGACCACAACCAGCTGGCGGCCGTCTGCGAAGACCACGCGCGCCTGTTGGCTTTCACCCTGGCCGGCGCGCCGCAGCGCGCTTTGCTGGCGCCGCTGGCAGCGCGCGACTGGGGCGAGGACCGCCTGCATCTGGCGGACAAGAGCGCCTATGTCGCCTGTCCTGGCGGCGTACTCGACAGCAAGCTGGCAATGACCGTCACCAGGCTGCTCGGCGAGAGCACCACCTCCCGCAATTGGAATACCATTCTCAAATTGCACGCCCTGTGCAATGGCGGCTGAGATCAAAACTCTGATCCGGACGCACGCGCCCGGATAATCATCGATTCCAATATGTCATCACGCCGGCCATAATGCCGTGCATTTTAGACAAGCGCGGAAGCGTATGATTTTAAACATAATTTTTCATTTAGATAATAGGCGAATTGATAAGTCTATACATCTGGATCGCGCTGGTTTTATCAATTCAATCATCAAAGGTGGCAGGCTTATAACGCTTCTCCTGACGGTATTGCACTTATTGTTGCGATACACGATGTTTTACACAAATTTATTTGCACCCGGGTTTTTAATGCCGGTATAGTCTCCATATCGCTATTGCCCCCAAGCACTAATTTGATGGCAAATGGTCACCAACAGGTGATGGTGATGTTGTTTTGATCCCTCCCTGCGCCGCGCCCCGACTTCGCCGGCTCCACGATTGTTTGCTGCACGCACCGCGCCCATTCATCACAGAGTTTATATGCCCAATCTTGCCAAACTTCAGATCGCTTTCAAGAACATGTATGTCCGCATCAGCGCAGGCCTCCTGGCCGCCTCGCTGGTGTGGCTGTTCATGGTCCGCGGCGATGTGGTCCAGGATCCCACGCCCCTGATTCACTCGCAGAATATTGCCGAGATCACCAGCCTGGCGGTCCGCAAGGATCAGCTCGACTACCTGCTGGTGGCCAAGCCGCTGTCCGAGTCGCCCCGTTATGTTTTCAAATTCAAGAACGAAGCCGCCTTGCACGTCGTCAAGGTGCCGAGCACCTCGCACTTGTCGCTCGAGCGCGAAGTGCTGCTCAAGAACGCCATTCCCTATTCGATCGCCAAGGAAGATTTCCTGGCCTCGCACAAGGCCGTGCTGCTCGATGAAGGCGAGAGCAGCGCCGCCGCTGAAGCCTCGGCATTCCTCAAGCGCCACGCGCTCGACATCCTGTTGATCGGCCTGATCATCTACGCCCTGAAATTCGGTATTCCCGGCATGGGCATGAACGCCTCCGTCATCGCCCCTGACAAGCTCAAGGGCAGCATGGACGACCTGATCGGCATGGAAGACATCAAGCAGGAAGTGCTGCACCTGGAAGACATGATCCGCAACCGCGCCGAATACAAATCGCACAATATCGACAAGCCCTTCAATGTGATGCTGACCGGCCCTGCCGGCACGGGTAAAACCAAGCTGGTGGGCTACCTGGCGAAAAAACTCAATGTGCCGCTGATCCAGGCCTCCGGTTCGGCGCTCGAGTCGGGCTTTGTCGGCGGTGGCTCGAAAGCCTTGAATGCGCTGTACCGCAAGGCTTGCGCCCACGGCAACTGCATGATTTTCCTCGACGAGGCGCAAACCCTGTTCATGCCGCGCGGCCGCGGTGAAAAGAAATGGGAAGACGACACCGCCAACACCTTGTTGGGTTTGCTCGACGGCGTCAAAAGCGACAAGGGCGCCGGCGTCATCTGGGTGGTCGCCTCGAACTTCGACGACGCCTCGTCGGAGATGGACGAAGCGATGCTGCGCCGCTTTTCCGTGAAAATCAATTTCCGCTTGCCGAACAAGAATGAGCGCGGCGAGCTGCTGAAAAGTTTCCTGTCCCGTAAAAAAGAAGGTCTGGTCGACTGGAATGACCTCGACCTGGGCCAGGTCGCTGAAATGACCGCCAACCTCAGCCCCGCCTTGCTGGAAACCGTGGTCGAGCGCGCGTCGATGATCTCGATCCAGGAAAAAACCATCATCAACACCGACCTGATGTTCCGCGCCTTCGAGCGCGCCACCATCGGCCTGACCGACCGCGCCACCACCGCTGAAAAGCACAAGCAGAGAGAACGCATCGCCTTGCACGAGCTGGGCCACTTCTTCATGCAGATCGATCCGTATTTGCGCCAGGGCATGTCGCTGCAAGAAGTGAAGGAAAAATCGCACCTGCTGAAAATTTCCACCGAATCCGTGTCGAAGATCGGCGCGCTCGGTTACGTATTGCAGTCGGGCGACGACGTCTCCCTGCGCACCCTGGAAGAGCTCGAGCAGGATGTGATTCAACTGTACGGCGGTGTCGCTGCGGAGGAACTGTTTTACGGCGCGCGCGGTATTTCGGTGGGCAGCCAGCACGACATCGAACAGGCCACCAAGATGCTCAACCTGATGGTCAACCGCCTGTCGATGTACTCGCGCTCGAAGATCGATTACACCCAGCTCGGCCAGGAGCACACCGGCGAGCACTCGATCCGCCAGGTCGAGGAAAAGTCCGACGAGCTCTACAGCTACACCCTGGGCGCCATCCGCGACTACAAGGCGGTGATCGAGTCGATCAAGGACACGTTACTGGACCAGTACGTGCTGTCGAAGGATGCCGTGTTCGCCTTGCTGGAAGAACGCCGCGAGCTGTTGATGGCGCAACTGGCCGGCTCGCGCGGCGCCGCTTTGAAACTGTGTGAGGGCGCTGCCGTGTAACTCGCCGGAACACCGCAGCGGCCGTCCCCACGGCCATGCCTCCCTTGTGTTGCAGAACCCGGCCCGATGGCCGGGTTTTCATTTTGGCGGTCGCCTATAATGGTCTCTCACTTGTGAGGAGATTCAATGAGCCGTCAGAGCCATCCTGTGTTCATCGCCGGCGTCGGCATGATCCCGTTTGCCAAGCCGGGCGCGTCCGCCCCCTACGATCAGATGGGCGCCCAGGCGGCGCGCCAGGCGCTGCTTGACGCCGGCATCGACTATGCCGACATCGAGCAAGCCTATTGCGGCTACGTCTATGGCGACTCGACCAGCGGCCAGAAGGCGCTGTATCAAGTCGGCATGAGCGGCATCCCGATCGTCAACGTCAACAACAACTGCTCGACCGGTTCGACCGCGCTGTTTTTGGCGCGCCAGGCGATCGCCAGCGGTGCGCTCGACTGCGTGCTGGTGCTGGGCTTCGAACAGATGAGCCCCGGCGCGCTCGCTTCCGTGTTTGCCGACCGTCCCAGCCCTTTTACGCCGTTCGACGAGGCCACCGATGCGCTGGTCGGCATGCCCGATTTGCCGCTGGCGCTGCGCTACTTCGGCGGCGCCGGTCTGGCCCACATGGACAAATACGGCACGCCCCTGTCGGCATTTGCCAGCATCCGCGCCAAGGCCAGCCGCCACGCCGTCAACAATCCACTGGCGCTGTTTCGCAAGGAGGTCAGCGCGCAGGACGTGCTCGACGCGCCCGCCATCTGGCCCGGCGTGATGACCCGCCTGATGGCCTGCGCGCCCACTTGCGGCGCCGCTTGCGCCGTGCTGGTGTCGGACAGCTACGCCAAACAACATGGCCTGCGCCGCGACGTCTACATCGCCGCCCAGGCCATGACCACCGACACGCCTTCCACCTTCGACGCCAACGACATGATGCGGGTGGTCGGCTACGACATGAGCCGCGCGGCGGCCGACAAGGTGTACGAGGAAGCCGGCATCGGTCCGCAGGATATCGACGTCGTCGAACTGCACGACTGCTTCGCCCACAACGAGTTGATCACCTACGAGGCGCTCGGCCTGTGCCCGGAAGGCGGCGCCGACAAGTTCATCGAAGAGGGCGACAACACCTACGGCGGACGGATCGTCACCAACCCGTCTGGCGGCCTGCTGTCGAAAGGGCATCCGCTGGGCGCCACCGGCCTGGCCCAGTGCTACGAGCTGACCCACCAGCTGCGCGGCAGCGCCGCGGCGCGCCAGGTCGAGGGCGCGCGCGTGGCGCTGCAGCACAACCTGGGGCTGGGCGGCGCCTGCGTGGTCACCATGTACCGGGCGGCGTGAGCATGAGCACGATGAGCACCATCAGCGACGTGATGACCGACGCCAGCTCGCCCTGGATGACGCCGGAGCTCGACAGCTTTCGCGCCAGCGTGCGCCGCTTCGTCAACGCCGAAGTGGCGCCGCACGCCGAGCGCTTTCGCCAGCAGCAGCATGTCGACCGCGCCCTGTGGCGCAAGGGCGGCGAGCTGGGCATCCTGCTGGCCGACGTGCCCGATGCCTACGGCGGCTCGGGCGGCTCTTTCGCCCACCAGGCCATCGTCTTCGAAGAACTGGCCTATATCGGCGACATGGCCTTCGGCATCCACGTGCACGCGATCGTCGCCCACTACATCCTGAACCAGGGCACCGAGGCGCAAAAACTGAAATACCTGCCGCAGCTGGCCAGCGGCGCCATGGTCGGCGCCATCGCCATGTCGGAGCCGGGCGCCGGCTCCGACCTGAAAGCCATCCGCACCAGCGCGCAAGCCGGCCCGGACGGCTACAAGATCAACGGCGCCAAGACCTTCATCTCCAACGGCTATCTGGCCGACCTGGTGCTGGTGGTGGTCAAGACCGACCCCGCGCTTGGTGCGCGCGGGGTCTCGCTGCTGCTGCTCGAAACCAGGGACAATCCGGGTTTCAAGGTCGGCCGCATCCTCGAGAAGGTCGGGCAGAAAGGGCAAGACACCTGCGAGCTGTTTTTCGACGACGCCCACGTCAGCCTGGACAATGTGCTGGGCGGCGTCGAAGGCCAGGGCTTCACGCAGCTGATGACCGAGCTGCCCTACGAGCGCACGATTCTCGGCGTGGCCGGCGTGGCCGCCATCGAACGGGCGCTGGCCTTGACGGTCGAGCACACCAAAAACCGCAGGGCGTTCGGCCAGGCCCTGATCGACATGCAAAACACCCGCTTCGTGCTCGCCGAGATCAAGACCGAGGCCACCATCGCCCGCATCTTCATCGACCGCTGCATCGAAGACATGCTGGCCGGGCGCATGGACACGGTGCGCGCCTCGATGGCCAAATACTGGATCTCGGACCTGCAGTGCAAGGTGATCGACCAGTGCGTGCAGCTGTTCGGCGGCTACGGCTACATGCTCGAGTACCCGATCGCGCAAATGTATGTCGACGCCCGCGTGCAACGCATCTATGGCGGCGCCAACGAAATCATGAAAGAAATCATCGCCCGCTCGCTTTGAGACGCCGCGACAAGCAGCATAAGGAGATACGCATATGGCCGGACCGCTGGCAGGCATCAAGGTCGTCGAAATGGTGGGGCTGGGACCATGTCCCTTCGCCGCCATGATGTTGGCCGACATGGGGGCGGAGGTGATCCGCATCGACCGCAAGACGTCCAACGCAGCCAATCCCTATCCGGTACTGGGTACGCGTTTCGACGTGCTGGCGCGCGGGCGCCGTTCGCTGGCGCTGGACCTGAAAAATCCGGCCGCCAAGGACGTGGTGCTGTCGCTGCTGGAGCAGGCCGACGTCGTCATCGAGGGTTTCAGGCCCGGCGTGATGGAGCGGCTCGGTTTCGGCCCCGACCTCTGCCTGGCGCGCAATCCGCGCCTGGTGTACGGGCGCGTCACCGGCTGGGGCCAGCATGGGCCGCTGGCGCAGGCGGCCGGCCACGACCTCAATTACATCGCCTTGACCGGCATGCTGGCGGCGATCGGCAGGCTTGAATCGCCGCCGCCGCCGCCGCTCAATTTGCTGGGCGACTTCGGCGGCGGCGGCATGATGCTCGCGTTCGGCGTGGTGTGCGCCGTGCTCGAAGCGAAGAATTCCGGGCGCGGCCAGGTGATCGATGCGGCCATGACCGATGGCGCGGCCCTGCTCGGCGCGATGATCTACGGCCTGCGCGCGTTCGGTAGCTGGAGCCTCGAGCGCGCCAGCAACCAGCTCGATGGCGGCGCGCCGTTCTACGACAGCTATGCCTGCGCCGACGGCAAATACGTCACCATCGCGTCGCTCGAGCCGCAGTTCTACGCCGAGCTGCTGCAATTGGCCGGCATCGACGACGCCGCTTTCAGCCAGGGCGACGCCGCCACCTGGCCAGCCATGCGTGAGCGCTTCGTTCGCCTGTTCGCCAGCCACCCACGCGCCCATTGGTGCGCGCTGCTCGAGCAGACCGATGTCTGCTTCGCCCCGGTGCTGGACATGGACGAGGCGCCGGCTCACCCGCACAACACCGCCCGCGCCACCTTTATCGAGGTCGACGGGGTGGTGCAGCCGGCGCCGGCGCCGCGCTTTTCGCGCAGCACGCCCGGGCCGGTGGTGCCGGCCTCGCCGCCCGGCGCCGACAGCGCCGCCATCCTGGCCGATTGGGGCTTCGATGCGGCCGCGCTGGACGCGCTGCGCACCGCAGGCGTCATTTAAATCACTTCTGCCGTCCCGGTAGTAAGATGGCCCCGAATCGGATATCGAACAAATCACGGAGAGTGGCAATGGATGACGTACTGCCGGCTGGCGCCGCGCTCGAAAGCTTTCACCTTGAAGGGCGCGACCTGTTCGTGGTCGCCAAACGCATGGTGCCGACCGACGCCTGGCTGCTGCGCGGGGTGCTGGAAGCGGGTGGGGTGCCAGCGGTGGTGGCCGACGCCAACCACGTGCAGGCCGACCTGTTGATCGCGCCGGCGCTGGGCGGCGTGCGGATCCTGGCGCCGGGCGAATACCTGGCGCAGGCCGCCGCCATCATCGCCGCCTACGAGCGCGGCGACTACGCCCTGGACGACGATGCCGACGTCGGAGCGCCAGTTGTCTGACGGCGCCGCGGCGCCAGTGGCGGCCAAGCTGGGCAAACTGGACGAATTGCGCGCTACCAAGCGCCTGGCGCTGCTGTTTTTCACCGGCGCCGCGCTGCTGTTTGTAGTCAGCCTGTTTTTGCCCGACGTCTGGTGGGCGCATCTGCTCAAGGCGTTTTCGGAAGCGGCCATGGTGGGCGCGCTGGCCGACTGGTTCGCCGTCGTCGCCCTGTTCAAGCGGGTGCCGATCCCCTTCATTTCGCGGCACACGGCCATCATCCCGAAAAACCAGGACAAGATCGCCGACAATCTGGCCGTCTTCGTGCAAGAAAAATTCCTCGATACCGAGTCGCTGGTGACGCTGATCCGCCGCCACGATCCGGCCGAGATGATGGCCAACTGGCTGCGCCAGGAGGACAACGCCCGCCAGCTGGGCGATTACCTGGTCAGGCTGGGCGCCGGCGCGCTCGATTTCATCGAGGACGAGCCGGTGCAGCGTTTCATCAGCAATGCCGTCCACAAGCTGGTCGGCAGCATCGACCTGTCGCAGTCGGCCGGCGCCATCGTCGACGCCATGACCCAGAACGGCCGCCACCAGGAGCTGCTCGACGCCGGCATCGACCAGCTGGCCCGGCTGCTGCACAGCGAAGAGACCCAGGCCTTTATTGCCCAGGGCATCGTCGACTGGCTCAAGGAAGAATACGCCATGTTCGAAAAGATGCTGCCGACCGAGACCATCGGCCGCAAGGGCGCCGACGTCGCCGTGCGCATGGCCGCCAGCATTCTCGCCCGCGTCAACGAAGACCCCGCGCACCCGCTGCGCCAGAACTTCGACGAGTTTACGCGCGACTTCGTCGAACGGCTCAAGGCCGATCCCGCCTTCCATGCCAAGGGCGAAGAGATCAAGCAGTTTCTGCTGCAAGATCCGGCCCTGAACGGGTATCTGAAAACCCTGTGGGACGATTTAAAAACCTGGCTGAAAAACGACCTGCAGAAGGCCGACTCGGTGCTGCACCAGCGCGTGGTGGCCGCCGGCGTGTGGGTCGGGCGCACCCTGGCCGACGATCCGCGCCTGCGGGCATCGCTCAACACGCACCTGGAAACGGCGGTGCGCGGCGCAGCGCCTGAGTTCGCCCAATTCCTCACCCGCCATATTGCCGACACCGTCAAGCGCTGGGACAGCGCCGAGATGTCGCAGCAAATAGAATTAAATATTGGAAAGGATTTGCAGTTCATCCGCATCAACGGCACCTTGGTCGGCGGCATGATCGGCGTCGTTCTGTATGTTTTAGGGGAGATACCGGTCTGGCTGGGGTATTTGTACGCGCGCTGATGTTGCGGAGTAGTCGCGGTTTTTCGTGGCGTTAAGCAACTTTTTTGTGCATTTGCGGTATATTTCGGTACGGGAAGTCGTTATGATGGGGAGTTGATGTTAGTACAAGTCACACACGTTTCCATCGTGTCGCAGCAGTTTAATTCTTGTAGATTCAGATGACTAAGCAACAGTACGTTCACTTGTCGGGCCATGATCTGCCAGTCGGGCATCCGCTCCCCTGGTCGATCTATTTGCGTTCGGGCGAGCTGCTCGCCCCCGCAGGCTTCATGGTCACCGATGCGATCGTGCACGAGCGCCTGATGTCGGCCATGCCGGTGCGCGCCGCCACCGCGGGCGACGCCGGCCGCAATGTGGTCGACGCCGAAGCGGCGGCGGCCGAGGAGAAGGGCCCGGCCCATACCCACGATCCCCTCAAGTACCTCAAGCACAATGCCGAGGGCGTGATCCTCACCTTCAAGCTACCCAGCGACTTCGAGCCGCGCAATACTCCCGTCGAATTCTACGGCCGCATCCCGCTGCAGTCGGTGATCGTCTCGGCGCCCGCGCTGGGCCTGGGCACGGCGCAGACCTGGCAGACCTTCGAAGGTATCCCGGTGACGGTGCAAGTGATTTTCGGCCGCAGCCTGTGCATGTTCAAGACCACCGTGATGCGTTACGCGCCGCTGCCGAGCGGCCACCTGTTCCTGCGTTACCCGGTCGACGCCGTCACCAAGTCGTTCCGTCAGGCCCTGCGCGTCGATGCGCAAATCCCCGCCTCGATCACCATGCAGGACAACTACACGGTGCCGGCCCTGATCACCAATTTGTCCGGCAGCGGCTGCGCCGTGGCCACCGGTTTTATTCTGGGCCAGCCGGGCACCCGTCTCAAAGTGTCGTTCCGCCTGAAGATGTCGGACAAGGTGCGCGTGGTCAGCGTGCCGTGCGTGATCCGCAGTATCAAGGGCAAGCTCTCGCAGCAGATGCGCTACGGTATCGAGTTCGACGAGCAGGTCGACGAGGCGGTGCTGTTGACCCTGAAATCGTTCGTCTACGAGCACCTGGCCGAACGCTGACCGGCAGCCAGGTTTGCCGGTGATTTTTACCGTTACTTCCCCAACCTGATGCCGCGACACCGATAGGGTGCCTGGCCGCCTTCAGGCGCGCAGGGTGAATACGGCGCCGCTTACCGCGGCGCCGCGATCGCGGCGCAGCATTTCGCGCGCTTCGTCGAGCAGTTCGAAGCGCCACCGTTGGGCCAGCGCGCGCACATACGCCGCACTGTGCGCGTAACGGCGCGACGGTTGCAGCGCGAACTCGCCGTCCCCGGCCAGTTCCACCGAAAAGCAGAAGCGCCCGCCCGGGCGCAGCGCCTGGCGCGCCAGGCGAAATACCTCGGACAAGTCGCCCGCATACACGAACACGTCGGCCGCGACTATCAGGTCGAACGCCGCCTCGTGGCCGGCCAGATAGTCATGCATGTCGGCGCACGCCAGTGCGTCGTACAGGCCCCGTTCACGCGCCTGTTCCAGCATGGCCGGCGACAGGTCGATGCCGCTCAAGCGGGCCGACAGCGGCCGTAGCACCTCCCCGCACAAGCCGGTGCCGCAGCCCAGATCGAGCGTGTCGAGCGCGGTGCCGCCGCCGCTCCTTGCCAGCGCCGCGCCGATCAGCGCGGGGGTGCGGTAATCGAGTTGATCGACCAGGTGGGCATCGAAATGAGCGGCGTACTGGTCGAACAGCGCCGTCACGTAAGCGGCGGGCGCGGCGGCCGGAACGGCACTCTGGCCCAGCGCCGCCAGCGCGAACTGTACTTGAAAGGCATCGGCGCCGAGCGCCAGCGCGTGGCGGTAGGCGTCGGCGGTATCGGCGGTGGCGCCGCCGAGCGCATCGAGCGCATCGGCGCGCCGCAGCGCGGTGCCGGCGTGCGCCGGGCGCAGCGCCAGCGAGGCGTCGAAACTGGCCAGCGCAGCGCCCGCTTGCCCCAGTTTCAATTGCGCGCCGCCGCGCCAGCTGAGCACATCGGCACGCGCGCCGCCGCTGGCGATGGCTTGCTCGAAGCTGGCCAGCGCCTCGTCGAAGCGCCCCAGCGCATACAGCGCGTTGCCGCGCGCGGCCCACGCCGGCGCATGGCCGCGGCGCAGGCGCAAGGCGTGCTCGGCGCCGTCGAGCGCCGCTTGATGGCGGCCCTGGTCGTGCCAGGCGATGGCGCGCTGGCACACCGCGTCGGCGGCGCCCGGATCGAGGCCGATGGCACGGTCGTAGCTGGCGATGGCTTCATCGAGCCGGCCCAGCTTGCGCAGCGCGTTGCCGCGATTGCTGTGCGCCAGCGCATAAGCGGGATCGAGCATCAGCGCTTGTTCGTAGCTGGCCAGCGCCTCCGCCGTTCGGTCGAGGTCGCCCAGCGCCGCGCCCAGGTTGCAATGGGCGCGCGCATTGGCGCCATCGACGGCGAGCGCCTGTTGGATCAGGGCCACCGCCGCCTGGGCGTCGCCCTGCTGGCGGGCGATCACCCCCGACAAGTGCAGGGCATCGAACTGGCGCGGCTCGAGCGCCAGCACCTGGCGGTACAACGCCAGCGCGGCGTCGAAGCTGCCTTGCCGGTGCAGGGCGACGGCGCGCTGCAGCAGGGCTGCCGATGCCGGCGCCGGCGCGGTGCGTGTTTCAGACATGCAGGCCATCTCCATCGGAAAACATCGGGAACATCCGACGGCTATTGTGCCGCATATCCTGCGCCCTGATTTTTTTAAAAGCTGTGGCGCACCCCCAGGTTGAACGCGCGGTCGCCGCTACCCACTTCGGTGTTGTTGGCCACCGTGTAGCCGGCGCCGTTCTTGTTGTCGATGGAGCCGTAGGCGGCATACAGATTGGTCCGTTTCGACAGTGGATACAGATAGCCGATGCCCCAGGAATTGGCGTCCTGGTTGAAGGCGCTGCGGTCGTTCTTGCGCATGATGGAGGCGAGGAAGGTGCCGGGCCCGGCCGGCGCGGTCACCCCCAGCAGCAGGTCGGTGGCGTGGGTGGAGGCGGTGGGCGGCACGCCGCCGAAGGGGTTGCCGGTATTGCCCAGTTGCGAGCTGTTGAAACCGCGGTCGCGGCCCCACGCGAAATGCACCTTGGCCACGGTGAAATCGTAGCTGGCCACCAGCAGGGTGTTGGTGGCGATGCCGCGGTTGAGCGGCGTCACCCCCGGCGCCGGGGCGACGTCGAAGTTGCGGTTGTTGTAAGCCAGGCGCACGGCGATCGGCCCGGAGAGGTAGCCGATCGAAGCGCCGAACTGGCGGCCGGCGTCATTGCTGCCGGCCTGTTCGCCCGGGCTGTACGCCAGGTCCCCCGTAAAACCCTGATAGGGGGGCGCGGTGTACATGATGGTATTGCTGGAGCGCACGTTGGTGCCGTAGTCGGGGAACAGGTTGCGCGAGGTGCCGGCGGTGCCGGTCTGGAACGGGTCGCCGATCTGGGTGAGCGCCTGGTGCCACGGGGTGTACTGGCGCCCGAGGGTCAGCGTGCCGGCCTCGGCGCTGCGCAGGCCGACAAACGCCTGGCGGTTGAAAATGGTGCCGCCGACGTCGACTTCGCCCGTGTCGACCCGAAAGCCATTTTCCAGCTGGAACAGGGCGGTGATGCCGCCACCCAGGTCTTCGGTGCCGCGAAAGCCGATGCGCGAAGCGGCGGCGGCGCCGCTGGTGAGTTTGTTGACGGTGCCGCCGGCGCCGCCGCTTTCACGCACGTAAGCGGCATCGACGATGCCGTAAATGGTGACGTTGCTTTGTGCGTAAGCGCTGCTGGCGCTGCCGGCGCCGGCGAGCATGACGGCAAACAAGATCTTCTGCATACATCCTCCTGATCAATTGAGCGCCGAACACGGGGGGATTCGGCCGCTGATACTGATCATGCTCACCGCATAAGCTGCTCGTCGTTTGCGGTAGCGCAGGCGCGTCGGCGGTTGGGCACCGTCTGTGGCAAAACGCCGACAAAATCGCCCAGGCTCCCAGCTTGTTCTTCGGCAGCGCTTTCCGCTTTGCGCGCTTCATGGCGACGTGCCACGTCACAGCTTTGTTGACGTTCTCCCCTCGCTTTTCGACGCCCCGGTAGCCGGCGTCGCCAACGGCTACCACTTCATCGCGGTGCAGGAGCGCGTGTGCTTCCGTCATGTCCAAAACGTTGTCAGCGGTGCTCACAACGGTTTGCACCAGGTCCGGCGCGCTGCGTACACGCCAACGTGTTCTTTAATCCCAAATGCCAATCGTTTCCCTTATTCGATTGGTGCATCTCCGCATCGCGCTCGCCATCTTTGTTCCTGGTGGAAGGCCGCGCCGCAATCAAGGTCGCGTCAATGGTCCCTTCGCGCATTTAATCCCGTAGAGGAGAGATGCGGGTTGATCGCGGCCGACGTTATCTCTGACCTGACGCTGACTGGAAACGACCGCGATCGAATTGATTAGTGCACTCTTAGTTTCATACATCCATCCTGATTTTCATTTCAATTACTCGCGTATCCATAAACCAACACACATTCGGTGCTAAGCAACTATGTAAAATGATATGCTGTGTTGTTTTACCAACAATTAAATTTTAATCAAATTCAGCGCTTTTCCGTTGTAATATATAAAAGGCGGCCGGACTTATCAAGATTTGATACGGTACAGCACAGGACCATTCGATTATTTTACCTTTCTATTGGGGTGATGCATGAGACCGAGGATGCACGGAGAAATCACGTCAGTACCACTTATTTTAGGGAATCAGTCACCCGTGGGCTTCATTTTTACCGAGCTTGCGAGCGACCCAAATAGTCGGCTACCCGAATCACAAGAAACTCTGGATGCCATAACGGCGTTGGGTAACGCAATGGCGTTTGACCCGTCCAATGAGGAAGGGACTATTCCTGCTGTCTACACATACTTCGGTCAATTCATCGACCATGACATAACCAAGACGAACTTTGATCTTGCGTTGCTGGGTGCAGATGGAAAGACAGATCCAATACAAAAGAAAGAGATTCAGCCTTTATCCGCCGCAGATGCTATCGACAAGGTCTCGAACGGCCGCACAATGAAGTTTGATTTGGACAGTATGTATGGGGATGGCGCCACGGATGCCATTAATGCGGACGGCTCCATGCGGCTTTCCGAACTTTCAGGATCCAAGTTTGGCAAGATCGATACTGACGACAAGTTTCACGATCTTCCCAGACGCGATATGATCCTTGACCCCAAGGACGAGAGCGAACTGGAAAAGGACCGCCAAGCCATTATTGGCGATCCGCGCAACGACGAAAATCTGATCGTGGCACAAATGCACGTCGCGTTTATTCGCGCGCACAACAAGCTGATTTCCCGTGGATTATCACAGTCCGACGCGCAGACCGCGATGCGCCGCCGTTATCAATGGGCGGTATTGCACGACTTTCTTCCGACAATTACCGATCCGACTGTCTTCAATGACGTGATTACGAACGGCCCACGCTTTTATCAAGTAACTGAAGAGGCGGAATTATTTATGCCGTTGGAATATTCCGCCGCTGCGTACCGGTTCGGCCACAGCATGGTACGAGGTTCATACAAGCATAATTCGACTTTTAATCCAGCCGGCTTCGAGTTTTTCTTTACGTTTACCGCGCTGTCCGGCGATCTGTCACCGACCGCCGGTCATAATACGGATAGCAAGACGTTGCCGGACAACTGGGTAATTGACTGGGCACGTTTTTTCGCCTCCACAGCGCATCCTGTTTCCGAAAATCCTGCCCGTAAGATTGACACGCATTTGACCCCTGAATTAGGCAAGCTGCGAAACTTCCAGGGCAATGAATTCGATGAGCTGATGGCGCGTCTGGCCACGCGTAATCTGCGACGCGGCTATCTGCTGGGCTTGCCGACTGGCCAAGCCATAGCGGCTAAGTTGGGTGTTCCTGCACTTGTCAGTGACGAGATTATTGCATCGGTACCGTCTCAGTTTCGCGCGATAATCACCGCTGCTGGTTTGGATAAAAGGACCCCACTTTGGTTTTACATTCTGGCTGAAGCTGGTAACCCAAACGGACCAAATGCTCCGAACGGAAATCATCTCGGCCCTGTGGGCAGTCGCATCGTGGCGGAAACAATATGGAATGCGATTAACTTCTCAATTGACAGCGTGTTAAAAACGGCGCCGTCTCAAGAGGAATTGGCCACTGGTGAATTTACATTACGAGGAATCATCAATCTGGGACTGGACAAAAAATTCCCGTCATTATTCGTGTAATTTGGTGCTGCCGGTAGGCGCTTTACCGTCACTGAAATCCGAAGAGCGTCTTGACCGCCGAAGGGCGTGAAAAACGGCCTCAAATCTACTGAAAAAAAAGCGCCTTCATCAAGCCCCAAGATCGACCCGTCTCGCCAGCATTTGCGTTCGTTCGCGCTGTTAGCGATTCTTGACCAAGAAGAGCAATTGATCAGCGTCGCCCTAGGGAAGCGCTGATTAATTCGGTCGTTCCGTTCCCGCCGGTGCCGCAACCTGAGACAATAACGCTACTTCCTCGCCCGCCATCGATCATGCAAAAGAGCTTCTCTGACCTCGAATACGCCGCCAAGA